>CAMZKF010000123.1 GCA_947311095.1 uncultured Flavobacteriales bacterium | reverse complement strand
CACTTTTAAATTTTTAATTATGAAAAACAATTACATTACATTAGTAGCGGTTCTTTTACTATCTACTACTATTTCTTATGCTCAACAAACTGTTTGGGTAGATTTCGGATCTAGTCATGCAGATTGGATAACTGGTGGTAATTACAACAATTATCATTATCAAAATCCTGTAAATTACTCTGCAGTATTAATAAATGATACTGGTGCAAATACTCCATTTACAATGGCATTTACAGATTTATTAATTGACAGAAACACATCTGGAAGTACAGCTCCTACTGGAAACGCTGCTGCATTTGATGTAAAAGCTACCAAAGATTCTTTATTTGGCAGTTCTAGTCATGGTGGTATCGATGACCAATTAGGTTCTTTTGACATTACAGGTCTAGACGATGCAAAATTTTATACTTTTGAAATTTTTGCATGTAGAGCAGGTGTTAGTGGGTCTAGAACTGCTAAATACGAGTTTGTTGGTGCTACTACAAAATCTGGAGTTTTAAATGCCTCTAGTAATCATTCAAATACTGTAGTTATTTCTAATGTTCAACCAACTGGGGGAAAAATTACTTTCAACATTACTCCAGATGCGAGTAATGACCATGCTTCAAAATATTTTTATTTAGGTGCAATGAAATTAATAGAGTCAGTAACTGCATTGTCTATTAATGATGAGATTTTAGCTGCAAATGGCGTTAAAGTATATCCAAATCCAGTTAAAGAATCTTTAAGTATTAACTATATTTTACACAAAGAAAACAAAACGTCAGTTTCTATTTTTGATATTACTGGTCGTTTAATATTTAGTGATAAAATTAAAGTAAATCAACCAGGTACTTATTCTTACAATTGGAGTAGAAGAAATAACCAAGGCGGTAAAGTAGCAACGGGTATGTACTTTTTAGAATTTAAAATTGGTAATAGAAAGCTTACACGAAAAATAGTTGTTGAATAGTTTTTTAACATTTTTAAATTACGCTAAAAAAAACTTGTAACAGTTTAAAATATCGAAAGCTAACACTTTCGATATTTTTTTTACTCATTACAAAACTTATTTCCAATCTAAAGTAGCTCTTTCTATTTGAATCTCTAAACCTTTTAAACAATCACGTTTTGTTTGACAAAATCAACCAAAAGCGATTACTCTATCAAAATTTTATATTCCCAAGGATTAAATCCAAAAGCTTCATTATCTCCATACAATTGTATTTTTTTATTAGAAATATAGTCTAAAAATTCACCTTTAATAGGTAAATCAGTTTTTAAATGTTGGTTAGAAAGATTGGCAATGAACGTTATTGTACTTCCGTTTTTACTTCTTTTAAAAGCCAATATATTTTTATTATTAGTTTCTATTTTAGCGTAAGTTGCTGCTTTTTTTCCTCCATGTAAGGCTGAAGAGGTGTTTTTTAGTTTCCCTAATTTCTCTAATAAATCCCAAGTTTTTCCTTTTGTTTTCGGGATAGAGTCTTTCTCGAAAAACTTTAATCTGTGGTTTAAATCGTATTCTTGACCTGAATAAATTAATGGCATTCCAGGTGCTACATAATTTAATGCCAACATGGTTTCTGCAGCATTTCCTAAACGTTCTTTAATCGTTCCGTTCCAAGAATTTTCATCGTGATTTGTGATGAAATTCATTAAAATATCATCCTTTTCATACATGGTAGTGATTTCTTTCATACGATGATCCCAAGCACTTACATTTGCTTTTCCTTGAGCAATTTCATTCATTCTATGGTGTGTTCCCCAACCATAAGCCATATCAAATAAATTGCCTTTTAATAATTCTGGTTCCCAAGCCTCTGCTAACATGAAAATATCTTTTTCTTGTCGTAATTTCGGAATCGCTTCTTGCCAAAAACTCACAGGAACAGAACCTGCAACATCACACCGAAAACCATCAATTTTTTCTTTGATTATCCAATGTTTCATATCTGAAATCATGGCTTTTCGTAAACCTTCGCTATCGTAATTTAAATCGGCAACATCTGTCCAACCCATTGAGGTTCCATCTTCTTTTAAAGGATCTGTAATTTCTCCTTTTTTATTTTTGGTGTAATATTCTGGATGATTTTTTATCCAAGGATGATCCCAACCTGTATGATTTGGTACCCAATCTAAAATCACATAAATCCCGTTATCGTGTGCAGTATCAATCAATTCTCGTAAGTCTTCAATGGTTCCAAATTCTGGATTTACTTTCGTAAAATCGGAAACTGCATAATAACTTCCTAAGTATTTTTTACGTTCGTTTTCGTCTTTAATATCACTAACAAACAAATCGCCTTTTGCTTTTCGTTTGGTTTCTGATATTGGAAAAATTGGCATCAACCAAATTACTTTTACACCTAATTTTTTAATTTCTGGAATATCTTTTGTAAACGCATCAAAAGTACCTTCTTTTGAATACTGACGAATATTGGCTTCGTAAATTACTGCTGTTTCTAACACTTCATCAGAAATAGGTGCAATTTCTTTTTTAGTTTCTTGTCCTTCTTCAACAACCTCTTTTTTCTTTTCTGTTTTACAAGAAACAAATACAATTAGTGTTAATATTATTAGTGTTAATTTTTTCATGCTATTACTTCTTTAATTTGATTTTAATTTTGGTGTCATTTTGAGTATTCCACATTACTGGAATCGTCAATATTTTGTTTGTATTATTCCATTTTATAGCAACTTTTTTTCCATTGATTTT
>CAMZKF010000122.1 GCA_947311095.1 uncultured Flavobacteriales bacterium | reverse complement strand
GAATAAGGGCGTTCGAGCGGGCTATCCGCACTCGCTTTTTTTGTTTTTCTAAAGGAGAAAAAACAAAAAAGAGCTCAAACAAAGCTACTATCCCTAACGCAAATAAAAATATATAAAATGGAAAAATTAATCTCTTGGAATTTAAACGGAGTACGAGCAGTTGCCAAAAAAGGATTGGTTGATATTATTCACCAGTTAGATGCCGACGCTATTTGTTTTCAAGAAACAAAAGCCCAAGACAATCAAACCCTTGAAGCATTAGAAGGATTGGAAGGCTATCATATCGAAACCTATAGTGCTATAAAAAAAGGATACAGTGGAACAGCTATACTTTCCAAGAAAAAACCATTGAGTGTTACCAAAGGATTGGGGAAAGAAGAACATGACACCGAAGGAAGATTGATAACAGCCGAGTTTGAAAATTATTACTTATTAACAGCTTACGTACCCAATAGCAAAGGCGATTTAAGTCGTTTAGGATATCGCCAACAATGGGATGCCGATTTATTATCGCACATGCAAGAATTAGAAAAGAAAAAACCCGTAATTCTATGTGGCGATTTAAATGTAGCTCACCAACCCATCGATTTAAAAAATCCAAAAGCAAATTTCAATAAATCGGCAGGATATACCGAAGAAGAAATTACAGGAATGGATAATTTTTTGAAAGCAGGTTATTCCGATTCGTTTCGCCATTTTTACCCTTCCGAAATAAAATATTCTTGGTGGAGTTATAGAATGAAAGCCCGAGATAGAAATATAGGTTGGCGATTAGATTACTTTTTAGTAAGCGACAAATTAATCGAAAAAGTAGAAGATGCTTTTATTCTAAATACTGTTTTTGGTTCAGACCATTGCCCTGTTGGAATTATTTTAAAATAATAAGAAATTAACATGAAAAACAGTTTAAGTATAATAATTCTACTAGGAGTTTTAATTGTCAGTTGTGGCAATAAAAAAAGTACAACTCAAGTTTCTGAATCAAAAAAAGAGGAAATAGAAAAAAAAGAAACGTCTATAACCAATCAAAAGAAGCTCCTTTATTTTACCGTTTCTTTTTTTAGCCCAGGTGATGGAATTGATTATAAAATAAAAACAGAATACGATACTTTATTAGTTCAAAAATATCCAGCATTAAAAATAAAAAAACAAAAATGGGGTAGAGAAGGAGAAGTTAATTATTGTATCGAAACAACAGGTATGTCGCCAGAGCAAAAAAGCGAATTTATAGCTCAATCAAAAGCAATCTTGTCAAAATCAATAAAAGTTCGCTTTAAAGAAAATAATCTTTGTGAAAATTAAGAATGAATAGCCAAGAAGCGTTTTATAAAACCATAAAAAAGCACTTCCCTAAAGAAGAGAACTTAGAACAAATTATACCTTTTTATGCTTTTTGTAGCAAGAGACCGTCAGCAAATTTTGTTGTTTATGAAGATTGGTGGGTAAGAAACCCCAAAATAGTAATCAGTAAAATAGGAGCAATATTAGGATGTAATAACCGTGTTTTTGCAAGAAAAACAACGGTAAAAAGAATCAACAAAGAAGAATGTAATACATTTTTAAAAACCAATCACATTTATGGAGCAACAAAAGCAAAACACAAAATAGGTTTGTTTTTAGAAGATGAGTTATTTGCAGTTGCAACTTTTTCTTCTCAACGAAATTTTAGTTTTGGACGCTCAACAGAATTAATTAGGTTTTGTTCTAAAAACAACACAACTATTGTAGGAGGATTAGATAAATTGTTAAAATTTTATATTCGAGAATTTTCACCCAATCACATAATGACTTATATAGATAAAGATTGGGGAAATGGTCAAGGGTTTTTAAAATTAGGATTCAAAATTGAATCGGAAAAAGAAGCTCTTACTTATTTTGTAAATACCGAAACAGGAGAACGATTTAAAACACAGAATAAAGAAAATAGTTTACTTAAAATATTGAATAAAGGAAGTTTAAAATTAACTCGATTACTCTAATGTCTTTATATTAGCTTTAGTCAACGAATATGAATATATTTTTGTATAAAATTTATGATAGATTTAGTCTTATATATTGCTTTAAATGCGTTTTTTATTCTATTAGGAATAGGAGCAATTTATTCTTGGTACAAAGCAATGGGTAATTATTTTAAGTAATAAACAGAAATTAAACGCTTTATTTGTTGTATTTTATAATTTAAGCTAATAGTCAACTCTTAAATTAAAGAAGGAGTAGATATAATAAGTTGTAAATGATTTCGTTCGGATAATAATCGTATTTTTACGGCACGATTAAATTATGAAAATTTACAAAACAACATTAATAATGCCTTGTTACAACGAAGGCACATCTTTTAAAAAAGAAGAGTATATACAATCTTTGAAAGCAGAAGGATATATCAATATTTGTTTTGTAAATGACGGAAGTACCGACAATACGTTGAATAAATTAATCGAATTACAAACTATTTTTCCAAAACGAATACAAATTATAGATTTAGAAAAGAACGTAGGGAAAGCAGAAGCCATTCGACAGGGAGTTTTACAATATAAAAATACCAATGAGTCTGAATATATTGGTTACTTCGATGCTGATTTGGCATTTCCATTAAATCAAGTTCGAAAATTTTACGTCCAACTACCAGAAAACAAAAAACCCTCATTTATAGTTGGAGCTAGGGTCAGGTTACATGGATTTACAAACGTAGAAAGACCATTGGTGCGTCATTTGTTTAGTCGTTTTTTTGCAACTATTGTGAGTAATATGCTTAAAATATCAATTTACGATACCCAAACAGGAGCAAAATTAATAAAAACAAGAATAGCAAAACCCTTGTTTGAACAGCCATTTATTAGCCGTTGGTTGTTCGATATAGAGCTAATTTACCGTTTGATTAATCGAGTAGGGAGAACTGAAATAGAAAAAGAACTTTGGGAATTACTCATTAGTATTTGCAACGACGATGG
>CAMZKF010000121.1 GCA_947311095.1 uncultured Flavobacteriales bacterium | reverse complement strand
TATTTAACTGTACAGTCCGACCACTACTAGGTAATTCAAAAACAATAGAGTGATTACCTGGGTAGTTACTAGTTGAATCATTGTAATTTTGAAAAGTTTGATTAATGCTACCGTAAATAGCAGTATTATTATCATCTGTATTCAATACTCTAAAAGGGGTGTATTCTATAGCTCCAGCATCTATATAATTTTGGGTGTTTCCCGTCATTTTTCTCCAAGATCTACGAGCATCAAAAGCTCCTACTTCCGAAGTTCCATTAACAACATCTATACAATCACTGTTTTTATCATTAAACAAAAAATATTTTAGCCCAAAACCGTCAGTAGTAATGGTACTTTTTAGGTTGATGTTATTTGAGTATTGTACATGGGATATTATCTGGGATGGTATAGCCGTAAAATTAGAATGATTGTGTATGTTAGAGTTATTAACATTAGGATTTGATGATGTTATTTGAAAGAAAGAGGAGGAATGTTGGCTATCGAAAAAAATATTGTTTTTTAAGGTTATTGTTCCGTTGTTTTCTTCATATAAAATATGTCCTTGATTATTACTTGAATTGTTATAAAATGTATTGTTAATTAGTTTTATACCACCTTCGTTTAAATAAATAGCTCCTCCTGCATCGGTTGCATTATTTTGATAAAACGTACAATTAAAAGCTTCCACAGTATTCCCTTCAATGTAAAAGACACCTCCCTTAGCAGCTGAGTTGTCAATAAAAGAACAGCGGTTAAACCGAATACTAGAGTTACCACTAAAATTAAGCACACTTCCGTTGTTTGAATTTATGTAGTTATCTTCAAACAAACAATCTTCAATTACAACATTAGGAGCGAAGTTTGTTGCTTTTGGAGTAAAAATGCTGTTTTTAGCATTAGTAACCGTTATCCCCGACAGTTTTAAAGATTTTTCATTAAATATAAACAAACCATAACTGATAGTAGTGCTACCTAAATCAATTGTAAAATGAATAGCCGAAGGTCCTATTATAACTACGTTATTAGTTAATGGAATAGAGGATTGCAATGTTAAAGTACCTGCTACATCTACAATAACAGTATCAACACCAGAAGCAATGACGTTTCTCAAAGAACCACTGTTAGCGTCATTAGTGTTGGCTACGTATCCTGTGGTAGCCAATACTGAATCGCAAATAAAAAAGGAAACAATAAACGTAAATATTATAGTGTATAACTTCATAATTAATAGTTTAACAAATTGAATAATAATCAAATATAATATATTTAATTTTAAAACAACAAGAGATGGGTCAATTGTTAATAAGTTACGAGTTACGCAAAAAAATAAAACAGTTTATTTTCTACAAATAGAAGAGCTCTCGAAACCTATGTCTCAATAAAAAAAATAAAAAAATAAATTTTTCTGTAAGGAAATAGTTTTTTATCCAACCAATAAGCAAGAACATAAAAAAAATAAGAATTATGAGTAAAAAGAAAATCATTATAGTAGCAGTAATCGTTATTTTAGGAGGCGTTGGATTTTTTCTAAGTCAGTGGTTTATGCCACATCGAGACGTTCAAAATTCGGCAATAGACATTCGCATTACCGCCGAAAATTTAGTCGCCGAATATTTGAAAGACGCAACCAAGGCTAATGCAAAATATTTGCAAGCCGAAGGAGAATCTAAAATATTGGCAGTTACAGGCACAATTACAGGTATGGAAGAAGACATGAAACATCAAAAAGTGGTTTATCTTGCCTCTGCTACCGAAGCCAAAGTTAGCTGTACTTTTACCGAAAAGACCAATAAAGACGTAGAAAATCTAAAGGTAGGAGACAAGGTTTCCGTCAAAGGAGTAATTCGCTCGGGGGCAACCTACGACGAAGATTTAGAAATGTATGAAGACGTAATAATGGAGAAGTGCGCCGTGCTTCATGAGTAAAATTTGGGCAAGTTTATTTGTTTAGAAAAAAAACAAATAAACCGTGTCATCCACTCTATCTTTTTTGTTGAAAAAACAAAAAAGGATGCCGTTTCTACCACTCTCGCAAAAAAAAGCAATGTAATTTGATTACCCCCTAATTAAAAAACATCAAACATCAAACATAAAATAATAAATAATAAATCAAAAAAACAAAAATTATGAAAAATTCAATTATCATTATCTCGGCAGTAGCCTTAGTATTATTATCAGCATTTAGTGCTGTATCTGGAAAATACATAACCAAAGGGGCGCACATCAATTTCTTTTCCCACACTTCGGTAGAAGATATAAAAGCCGACAATTACAAAGCTGTAAGTACAATCGATTCCGAATCGGGAGTTGTTATATTTTCAATTCCAATGCAAAGTTTTGAATTTGAAAAAGCATTGATGCAAAAACATTACAATTCTAAAAAGTTTTTAGACACTCAAACGTATCCAAAAGCAAAATATAAAGGAAAAATAACTAATCTATCGGCTATTCATTTTGACCAAGACGGAACTTACGAAGCGACTATTTCAGGAGAAATGACCATAAAAGGAATCACAAAACCAAGCGATCAAAAAGGAACGATAACGGTAAAAGGAGGAGAAGTTCACGTAACTGCAAAAACAAACATAACTTTGGCTGATTTTGGAATTGGATTTGAAAAAGGAAAACCAGCAAAAAACATAGCAAAAACAATAGCGGTTACTGTAGATGCTAAATACAAAAAATAAACGATTGAAACCCCAAAGGTAATAGACCATGAGACTTAAGATTATAAGATACTGCTTACAAACACTAAAGTCTGGTGTCTATTACAATAGTTAGGGTTAAACTAATCAAAAGCTATAACTTGCACGGTAAAAAAAGAATAAGATGAATTTAATAATTGAAAATAAAGAAATATTGCAACAGGTAAAAGCGTTAATCGAACAACTAAACGACGAGCAATATACCAAACCCAATCCTATTTTTTCGGGGTCGTCGCTGGGGCAACATTTTAGACATTTAATCGAGTTTTACATCGAAATAGAAAAAGGACTGAAGCAAAAAGAAATTTGTTATGACCAACGGAAGCGAGATTTAAACATTGAATCGAATCGAAATTATGCCCTTGACACAATTTGCAATATAGAACAGTTTTTGAGTCAAATAACCAACGATATTTCTTTGGTTTTTATAGCCAATTACACCACCGATAGCGATTGTGAAGAAAAAATACAATCATCGCTATACCGAGAGTTGGCTTATGGATTAGAACATACAATTCATCATCTTGCAATTATAAAAATAGGATTAACGTCAATAGGAGTGGAGGTAGATGAAAACTTAGGCGTAGCACCGTCAACCGTTAGAAATAGAACAGCATGTGCACAGTAACTTTTTATAAAAATAAACAAGGAGAAGCAATATTGACTTCTAACCGAGACGAAAAAATTTATCGTCCCACCCTTGCACCTCAAATTTATAAGATAACAAATACCGATAGTATCTATCCTAAAGATGAGGTGGCAAACGGAACTTGGATTGCCGTAGATGAAAATAAATCGCTCTATTGCTTGCTAAATGGAGGGTTTAAAAAACATACTCCTAAAGGAAATTATAAAAAAAGTAGAGGACTTATAATCCTAGATTTAATAAAAATAGGACGTTTTAATACGTTTAT
>CAMZKF010000120.1 GCA_947311095.1 uncultured Flavobacteriales bacterium | reverse complement strand
TAGAGGATTTTAAGGCAAATGCTCCTATATGGAAATATGATATAATCAATGGAAAACGAGTTTATGCAGAAGATAGAAGTACCCCTATGAGTGGTAGTGGGCTTTTAGCTTAGCTTAGTTAAATTAAAACCATAGAAACAAGGAGTACTTCTATTATTCCTAATTTAAGAAACTTATGTAAATTATTCCAATTGTAGGCAAAAAAGAATAAAATTCCAATCACCGTAAAACCAATACCTAAGCTTAAAAAAAAGAGTTCTAAAAATTTTTTCCAGCTGTGTTTATCATTGTAAACTTGCGTTTTTAATGTTTCTGCTACGGCTGTTTCACTCCAATCGCTATTTCTAGCTATTATATGAACGTCAGATTGGTTAATCTTCATATTCATTGGCTATAAGGCGTTGTTTTATAATTTCGAGATGTTTCATTTTTTCGGCTTGTCTCAACTTGATTGCAGAAGCTGTAAAATACTTGTGCATGGTTAAGAATTTTACCTGTATTTCATCCCACAGACGGTCGCTATTTATTTTATTATGATCACGAAGTTCTCTACGAAGCGTATCTGAAATTTCGAAAAAGTCATCTCTTCCTAAATAATCCAAATCGGCATCACAGATAATTTGTTCTAATAAATTATTAGGATTGTGTGGTATTCTGGTTGCGTAAATAAGTTCTTCTACCTGTTTTACCTGTTCAGGGGTATAACCATAGGTAGGAAGTATTTCACTAGCCATTTTTGCTCCAATAGGTTCGTTAGCATCGTATTGTTCTACAAATCCAGCATCATGATAGGTTGCCGCTGATTTTAGTACAAAAATATCTTCATCGAGTACACCTTCCATAATCGCAATACGTTCTATAGCTTCTACTACGTCAAACGTATGATGAATACCATGGTAATGTAAATTAGGCGAGAGTTTTTCTTTTAATATTTTCATGATATGTCGTTCTGCTTTTTTATAATTTATACTACTATAAATATGCAAATTCACATAATCTTTAAATTTTTGATTTGGAATAGTCCCTGCTGCGTCTTTTGATAAATGAGATTTTATACGCTCGACAAAATACATATCTATTTCCCCTTTGTTTTTTGCTGGTATTTTCCCTCTATAAGTACAATCAAAATAAGGTTTTATATGGTCGTAAGTTGTTCCCGAAACATTTACTTTTCCTGGCACTCCACTCATTTCCATTCGTTGAGCAACATTTACTGTGTTTCCCCAAATATCGTAAGCTATCCGTTTTGTTCCTATAACACCTGCAATTACATCACCTGTGTGTAATCCTATTCTTAATTCCCAATATTGTTCGCCAATATCACGCATTTTTTGTTGCATAATTTTCATATGCGATTGTATTTCTAAGGCTGCCAAAACACTGTTGACAGGATTTTCTTTATCTCTTAATGGAACTCCTCCTGCTGCCATGTACGCATCTCCAATGGTCTTTATTTTTTCTATTTGATGTTTTTCTATTATTTGATCAAAATCTTTGAATAATAAATCAAGCTGTGTTACCAGTTCGATTGGCTTCATTTTTTCAGCAATTTTTGTAAACCCTTTGATATCTGTAAACATTACGGTAACTAAGCGATAGTACCTTGTTCTTGCTTTTCCTTTATTTTTTAATTCTTCGGCAGTTTCGGCAGGTAAAATATTCAATAATAGTTCGTCTGCTTTTTGTTTTTCTATTTCTAGTTCTGCTTTTTGTTTTTCTATTTGCTCTTTTTGTTTGGTAATGGTTTTGGTTCGTTTCTCAACCAAAAATGTTAGTTTTCTCTTTTGAGATTTCATACTGCTAATTCTTATAATATAAGAAATATAGAAAATAAGTAAAATAGCAAAAGTTAGAATGGTAATAAACCACCATGTTTTCCAAAATGGAGGTGTAATTATTAGTTTAATTTTAGTTGGTTTTTTAGACCAAATACCGTCTGAATTAGCAGCCCAAACATTAAAAACATAAGAGCCAGGAGAAAGATTAGAATAATTTATTTGCTGCATATCTCCCAAGTCTAATGGCGTTTCGTAAAGCCCCTCTAACATTATTCTATATTTATTTTCTTTAGCGTGTGTGTAATGAAGTGCTGAAAATTTAAAGGTTATATTGTTTTGTTTATAATTTAATTTTATATTTTTTAAATATACGGTAGAACCTATAGAATCGATAACTTGGGTAATTGATTTATTGAACAACAATATATCTGTAATTACAATTTTTGGAGGGGTTGTATTCTGAATAATTTTTGAAGGTTCAAATACATTTAATCCATTTATTCCTCCAAAATATAATTTTCCTGAAATTCCCTTGTGAAAAGCACCTAAATTAAACTCATTACTTTGTAACCCATCATTTTCAGAAAAATTTTGAAATTTTTCGCTCAGGGTATTAAACCTCGATAATCCAAAGTTAGTACTCATCCAAATTAACGAATCATTTTCTCTTAACAATCCATAAATAGCATTATTTGCCAATCCATCATCTTCGGTATAACTGGTGAAAAATTCATTTTCTTTATTCAAATTATTTAATCCTCCTCCGTAAGTTGCTATCCAAAGATTGTTTTTATTTCCTTCTAAAATAGACAGTACCATGTTGTTGCTAATTGATAAAGTATCTTCTCCTTCGCTGGTATGATTAACAAATTGATATAAATTTTTGTTGTCGGCATCTCTAACTCCTTTGCAAATACCTCCGCCAACCATTCCAATCCATAGAACTTTGTTTGAATCAACCATTATTGTTTTGCAATCATAATTTGGTAAACGATACATTCCCGTGTCAGAAGAGCTATAAAGTTTGCATTTAAGAGAGTCTAATCCTATTCTGACAATACCTTCTCTACTTGCAAGCCACATGTTATTTTCTTCATCAAAATAGATTGAATTTACTCGTTTGTTATTTTTAAATTTAGATTCATTATAAAAATTAGGGATTGAGTATTCTCCTGTTATTCGATTAAATAGTCGTATTCCATCTTCTGTTCCAACCCAATATCGATTGTAAATATCCTTATTTATAGCAAAAATATTTTTTTCTCCTTGTCCATTTCGATAAGGATAATGGTTATAGTTTGTAGTCTTAAAATCAATAATTGTCATGCCTCCTTTAGTTCCAACCAGTACTTGTGTTGTATCCTCATATATGCTCCATACATTTTTACCTAATAAACTTTTTGTTTCTCCAAATTGGTAATTGTAATGATCAAAAAATTGTTTTATTGGGTCAAAAAAACTAACTCCATCTTGTGTTCCAATCCATATTACTCCATTACTATCTTCTTGAATAGTATTTATAATATTGTTAGGAATAGAATAATTATTAAAGTCGCTTTGGGTAAAAATTTCTCGTTTAAAAACACCGTCTTCTTTTGTGAAAATATATAGTCCATTTCCATTTGTTCCCAATAAAATCATATTCTTTTTAACAAGAATAGATCTTGCAAAATTTATATTTTCATCTTCAACAAAATCAGGAATATCAACTTTATAAGTTGTTTTATTTATTTTATTAACTCCATTAGGTGTTCCTATCAATAATTCTGTATCGTTAAATGAATTAATAAAAGTAACATTGTTGTCTAATAAGTTATTGACTTCATTTATAATAATGGTTTTTCTCGATTTTTTATTGAAAATTAGGACTCCTTGACTTTTAGTACCCAACCAAATGTTTTCTCCATCGAGCAATAGACTATTCAATTTATTAGTAGGTAAACCAGTTGAGATATTATATCGTTCAAGCTTATTGTTAGAAGGCCAATAATGAAATAGCCCTCTGTTTTCTCCAATAAACCAAACCGATCCGTTTTTGTCAATCTCTAATTTTTGAATCGGTATTTTTGATAAAATATTGTCTTTAGGAAAACGATGAAAAAGTTCTTCTTTGGGGTCAAACCTATTCAAGCCTCCATTTTCAGTCCCTATCCAAAATTGCAATGTTTTAGAATCTTGTTTTATTGTGTTGATAAATGAGTTAGAAAGTGTATGTTCGTTATCTACTCTATATTTAAATGTTGTAAATTCTGTGCCGTCATATCTATTCAATCCATCTTGTGTTCCCAACCATATAAATCCTTTGTCGTCTTGCAATAATGAAAGTACACTACTTTGAGATAAACCATCTTGAATAGATAATTTATTGAACCGTATTCGTTGAGAAAAAATAGAACAGGTTATGAGAATAGATAGAAAAGTAAAAAAATACTTCATGTTCTTTTTAGGCTTTATGTAGTTGAATTAATTTTGCTACGTATTTTCCAATAATATCAAATTCTAAGTTTACTAAACTGCCTAATTTTAAGGTATGAAAATTGGTGTGTTCATGTGTAAAAGGAATAATAGCTACTGAAAACTGATTTTCTTTAGAATCGACCACCGTAAGGCTCACTCCATTTATTGTAATGGATCCTTTTTCTACGGTAATGTTTCCTTTTGATTCGTATTCAAAGGTATAAAACCAACTTCCATTAGTGTTTTTTATATCAATACATTTTGCCGTCTGATCTACATGTCCTTGTACAATATGCCCATCTAATCTACCCCCTATTTTAGTACACCTTTCAAGGTTTATTACGTTTCCTATTTCTAAGGTTCTTAAACTTGTTTTTTCTAATGTTTCTTCTATTGCTGTAACAGTATATGTTTTGTCCGATAATGCGATTACGGTTAAACAAACCCCATTGTGAGCAACGCTTTGATCGATTTGCAATTCGGCTGTAAATGGGGCTTCTACAGTGATGTGTAAGTTTGATTTTTCTAATTCTAAATTAGTTACTTTACCTAGTTCTTCTATTATTCCCGTAAACATTTATATTGTTTTATATTTTAATTTATCTTTTGATTTTTTTTGTAATTTTTTTTTCATAAACTCATCACTCATATCATTTTCTTGACTTTCCATATAATTAGAAAATTTAAGACCTATAAACAGTTCATGCGTTCCTGTACTGTAATTTCTTAAATTAGAAGTTGTAAAATCATAAGCATAACCAAACGATATATTTTCTCTATAAGTTAATCCTATCAACAATGATGCAGCGTCCATTGTTCTATAAACTCCCCCTAGCCATATTTTTTCTTTCCATATAATTCGCCCCATAAAATCGAATTGAATAGGAGCTGGGTTTACATATTTAACAATAAAAGAAGGTTCTACTTGAAAATCTTTTGCTACTCTAAATTTATAGCCCCCCGTTAATAAATAATGATGTTTTAATTTACTTAACCCTGTGTAAAGAGCTCCATTGTCAAACCTTAGTTTTGATTGTAGAATATTAGGAGCTGCAAAACCTAAAAACCATTTTGAATTATATAGATGTAATCCAAACTTTGCATCTGGAACTAAGGTGCGCATTACTCCGTTTACAATTACTTTATCGTTAGGGTCATATAAGTTTATTTTGTGAGCATCTAATTTCCACTCCAAAATGCCTCCACTTAAAGCAACTGCTAGTTTTATTCGTTGTGTTATTTTTAGTTTATAAGTATAAGAAAATTGAGCTCCTGTTCTACGAGTAGGACCTACGTTATCGGTGAATAAAAAAGCTCCTAAACCTGCATTTCCTTTTTTTAACGGCCCATGTACACTTAAAGTATATGTTCTGGGAGCATCGGTTACACCTTGCCATTGATAGCGGTGATTTGACCGAGCATCTATATACGATTTTGTACCTCCCACAGCAGGATTTACAGCGTAATCATTAAAGTAATACTGACTATAAAGTGGAAGTTGTTGGGCATATCCTTTCTCTAAGTAAGTAAAACTTAATAGTACAATAATAATATGTATTACCTTATTTTTCATTTATCTCATTATTGTAACTGGTCCTGTATAACCATCAGGGAAATTAGGATCGTTTAATTCTATAATATAATAATATGTCCCAACTGGTAACTGTTTTCCTTTATAAATTCCATTCCAAGGTTCAGTATATCCAATCGATCTAAAGAGTAGTTGCCCCCATCTATTATAGACTTCAACAACAGACTGAGGGAACTCTTTAATAAAGTCTATCCTCCAATAATCATTTATTCCATCTTCATTTGGTGTAAATCCATTAGGAAAATTAATTTCTGGTAATGGTTTAACATGAATTGTGTCAGAATTTACGCAACCATTCACATCGGTTACAAAGACGACTAAATCTTCTTCATCGTTCAATTCTATTTGAGGATTAGATAATACTTCTTCTCCTGGTAATAAATTTGTTATAGGACTCCAAATATAACTATCAGCACCAAAAGATGTTGGACTACCTCCAAGTGTTATTACCGAACCGGATAAACCAACAGCATCTCCTCCTGCATCAACAAATGGTAAATCTAATACTACTACATTTGCTGTGTCAGAATCTGAACAAAAATTATCGGAAACAACAAGCACAAAAGGGCAAATTTTTGTAGTGTCAAAACAAATTTGAAATGTATCATTGTTAGAAACTGAAGCACCATATTCGTTAAACCATTCATACATAATTCCTGAAGGTCCTTCTCCTTGACCTATTAAAATTGCACAACTCCCTACACAAATAGAAGTGTCTAAACCAGCATCAGCAACTACTATATGGTTCGTGTCTATTGCTATAGTATCGGTTTTTATACATCCATTATTATCGGTTACTGTTAATATATAATTTGTGGGTAATAATCCTTGTATATCTTCTGTTGTAGCATTAAAACTAGAGCTTGGCATTGTTACCCAGTTAAAGGTGTAATTTGGAGTCCCGCCTGTTACGGTGGTTAATATTTCTCCTTCGGTTGAATTTTTACATTCAGAACTTGTGGTGTCATCTATTGTTATTATAATTTCAGTAGGTTCGCTAATTGTAAACAATAAACTATCCTTACATCCATGCGCATCAGTAATTATCAATTTAGAATCTCCTACACATAGGTTGTTTTGAGAAGCTGTTGTACTTCCAACTTGCCAATTATAAGTATAGTTTAAAGTTCCTCCTGTTGCTACCGCTGTTGCTATTCCATCGCACAAACTAAAACACGTTGGGTTTTGTATAAATGGAATTTCTACAACTATCGAATCGGGTTGTTCTATTTCAACCTGTTGTATTGCTTTACATCCTGTG
Organism: uncultured Flavobacteriales bacterium; assembly: GCA_947311095.1. GTDB lineage: Bacteria > Bacteroidota > Bacteroidia > Flavobacteriales_D > Parvicellaceae > S010-51. The sequence continues at coordinate 9,314 of CAMZKF010000120.1, read as the reverse complement.
CTGGTATTGGTTACTTCTACAAAATGTATTCCTGTACATAAATTTGTGATATTGGTTGTTGTTACATTGGTTGTTAACCAATCGTAACTATAAGTTCCAGCGGTTGGTAAAGCAGTTACTTCAGCCGTTCCATTACACAATCCAAAACAAGAAATATCCGTTTTAGAAATGGTTAATAGTGGAGCTTGAGTTGTATTAATTACAAAATCTTTTATACTAACACATCCATTTACATCAGTTAAAGATAGTTGATAGCTACCTGGTGCTAAATTTTGGATTGAACTGTTGGTACTCGAAAATCCATTTGAACCATTCCAAAGAATGGCATAAGGAGCATTTATTCCATTTACAGTTACTATAATTTCTCCATCATTGTTTCCACAATTAGAATTTATAATGACTGAATTTATAATTGGTAACTCTGGTTCTGTAATCGTTACAGGAACTACTCTTGTACATTTATTCGAGTCGGTTACTTCTAAATAATAGTCTCCTGCTGTTAAATTATTGATTGAATTTGTTGTTGCTCCTGTTGGTATCCAAAAATAAGAATAAGGCAATGTTCCTCCTGATGGACTAACAATAATACTTCCATCATTACCTCCATTACAAGTAACATTAGATTGATTTATAGTTTCATTATCAGGACCTCCTGTATTACTAATTACTGTTTGTAATTGCATAGAACATCCGTTTGCATCTATAACTTCAAAAGGATGAACACCTGCGCATAAATTAGTGTGAGAAAGTGAATTACTTCCATCTGCCCAAAGAATGGTATAAGAACCTGAGCCTCCTCCAGGAACTAAGTTCGATTCTCCATTACAATCGCCACAAGTCGCATCAATATTTGTTATTGTTGCTGTCAATTGATTGTTAGCTGTTGTTGTTATTGTTTGTTCTATTGAGCAGTTGTTATTATCTGTTATGGTTATGGTATTTATTCCTACGCATAAAGTATTGGCTTGCTGTGTTGTTTCTCCATTGTTCCAAGTGTAAGAATACGCTAATGTTCCTCCTATTGGGTTAACCAATGCACTAGCATCACAAACAGAATTACACGAAGCTGTTGTTAAATGAGGAAGTCCTAGTTCTAAAGGCAAGGGCTCTGCTATTGTAACGCTACTTTGTGTAACACATGAAGTTGTATTATCTGTAATAGTTACAGCATAAGTACCTGCTCCTATGTTTGATAATATTGACGAAGTCTCTCCTAATATGATTCCATTTGCATTAGACCATTGATATGAAATTGTTCCAACATTACCCGTCACAGCAGTGCTAATATTTCCTGTTAAATCGCCATTACATAATACATCTGTACTGGTTAATGTTAAATTTGGTGCTGCTGTATTTGGTAAATAGAATGAATAATTGGCCATACATCCATTTGCATCGGTTAGGGTAACATCATAAGTTCCATTTGACAATGAATTTATTGATGGCGATGTTCCTAAACCATTAGCCCATAAAATTGAGACAGGGGAAACGCCTCCAGAGATACTTAATAATATTTCTCCATCATTGTTTAAGCAAGTGGCAGGAATCATATTTGTTGTGGCAACAATTGGGGTAGGCTCTGTAATCGTAAAAGAACTTGTTCGCATACAACCATTAGCATCTGTAATTTGAACTAAATACGTTCCTGCTGTTAAATTAGAAATACTATTTGAAGTACTTAAATTATGAGGCCAAAAATAGGTGTATGGAGCTGTTCCACCTATTGCACTTAGCCATATAGAACCATTATTCCCTCCATAACAAGCGACATTATTTATCAATGTATTCTCTCCTGTTGGACCTCCAGTATTATTTATTATAACAGTTGATGTTTCTGAACAACCATTGACATCGGTAATTTGTACGGGGTAAATTCCTGCACACATATTATTTATTGTCGGAGTTGTTAAATTATTTGACCAAATGTAAGTTAAATTTCCAACTCCTCCTGTTGCTGTAACAGTTGCTCCTCCATTACAATCTCCGCAAGTGGCATCGTTTACTGTGGTAGAAATAGCTATTGGCGTTGGATTTATGAGTGTAGTATCAAAAGTTGAAATACATCCATTTGCATCCGTTACCGTTAAAATATAATTTCCACTAGATACGTTTAATAAATCTTCTGTTTGAGAAATTGCATTAGGATTCCAAACATAAAGATAAGGAGTGATTCCGCCTGTTACGCTAACAAAAATATCGCCATTATTGTCGTCGTTACAAAGAGGGTGATGTAAACTATCGAAAGTAATAACAGGAGCGTCTATATTATCAATGTTAATAAGCGAATCTTTTGTACACCCATTGTCATCGGTAACGGTTAATAAATAAGCTCCTGCTACAACATTAGTTATAGTATTGGTATTAGAAACAGAAGTCCCTCCACTTGTCCAATTATAAGTATAATCAGGGCTTGTTAGTGTTCCTCCCGAAACAAGAACAGAAACACTACCGTCATTAACACTACAAGCTGCATTAGAAATCGAAAGATTAAAGTTTAAATCTGTAGGAGTAGTAATTGTAATTGCAGTATCTTTTGAGCATCCTTCAGCATCAGTTACAGTTACAGAATAATTTCCAGCGGTTAAATTGGTTAAATCTTCACTTGTAGAACCTGTAAATGGTAGATTACCTGTCCAGCTATAAGTATAAGAAGGTGTTCCATTGATTGGGGTTAAATCTATAGCTCCTTGCGTTTCTCCAAAACAATTATTGTGTGTCAATATTGATGGCGTTTGAATAGATAAAGGCTCTGTTAAAGTATAAATAGCTGCTATGGTACATCCATTAGCATCAATTACAGTAACAGAATATGTCCCTGCTGCTAATCCTGTTTGATCTTCTGGATTATTTATTCCTACAAGGTTATCCCAATTATAAGTGTAAGGATTTGTTCCTCCTGTAACAGTAATGTCTATTGTGCCAGAATTGTCATTAAAACAAGCTAAATTACTTGAGTTATCTGAAATACTTAATAGATCAGGTGTTGTTATTGTTGTTGATAAAGAAGCTATACATCCTGTTGTTAAATCAGTAACTATAACACTATATGCTCCAGCTGTAAGCCCTGTTAAATCTTCCGTGTCATCATTATCTCCCAAGCCATCGTTATCCCAATCATATTGATAGTTATTATTACCTCCTACAGTTAAATTTATAGCTCCAGTAGCGTTTCCAAAGCAATCTATGTTTGTGTTGACAACAGATAGGGAAGGTGCATTGTCGTCGGTTAAAGGAATAACGAGTGAATTACTACACCCATTGTCGTCTGTTACTAAAATATTGTATAATCCTGCTCCTAAACCAGAAACATTATTAACAGAACCTAAACTATTTCCAGAAGTCATATTTGTCCAACTGTAAATATAATTATTAGCTACTGTTCCTCCAGAAGGGGAAACGCTAATTGTTCCATCGGTAACACCACAAGAAGGATTATTAACCGTAGGATTTATTATTATACTATCAGGCTCTAAAACTGTTAGTATATTATCATAACCACACCCATTTGCATCATCGATATGTAAATTATAAGTTCCTCCAAATAAACTATTGATATCTTCTGAGTTTGAAATGTAGCCATTTGGTCCAGTCCAATTTGTTGTATAAGGAGAAGTTCCTCCTGAAATAGATAAATCTATTTGTCCAGACCCATCATTATAACAAGTTAAATTTGTAATAATTGCATTGTCTGATATTGGAGCTGTTGGTCCATTGATGGTTATCGTTTGATTAGTTGAACAATTATTACCATCTAAAACTGCTACGGTATAAACTCCTGCTTCTACATTTTGAATGTCTTCTGTAGTAGCTCCTGTAAAAGGCAGTGGACCTGTCCAAGTATAAGAGAGTGTAGGAACTCCTGTTGCTGTTAAATCTATTGCTCCTGTTGCCGCTCCGTAACATAATACATCAGTGGTTATATAAGACACTGTCGGTCCTGTTGTATTTGAAATAGAAACGATAGACGAGTCTTTACATCCGTTATTATCCGTTACCAATACTTGATACGATCCCGCAGGAATGGTATTTAATAATGTTGAATTTCCTCCAATAGCTGTACCTGGTTGAGAATTGGTTACGTCTGTCCAATTATAATTGTAAACAGGTGTCCCTCCTGATACAGAAACAGATGCATTTCCATTGCTAATACCACAAGTAGCTGTATTCCCTGTGGTTGTAAGTGCTAATGCAGAAGGGGAGGTAACTGTGGCATTGGTTGAAAATTGACATCCATTATTATCTGTTATTATAACAGAATAAGTTCCTGCCCCTATTCCTGATAAATCTTCACTTGTATTATTATTCGACCAAAGAAAGTTATAATTAGGAGTCCCTCCTGACACAACTAAATCAATACTACCTGAGTTTTCACTATTACAGAGAGCATTAGTTGGAGTAGCACTTGCTGTTAAAGGTAAGTTAGGTTCATTTATTACAACGGCTAAATTATCAGAACATCCACTTGCGTCAGTGACAATTACAGTATAAGTATTCGCTGAAAGACCATTTTGATTTTGAGGGTCGTTTGTCCCTACTAAATTATCCCAATCATATTGATAAGGAATTGTTCCTCCTGTTACATTAATAACTATACTACCTGTAGATCCTCCATTACACAATACATCTGATGAATTAATTAAAGATACAACAGGAGCGTTTGCCATAGATATTGTTTCTGTTGATGAAGCTGTACATCCATTATTATCTGTTACTGTTAAGGTATAAGTGTCTGCTGGTAAATTAATTTCATTGGCATTATTTCCTACAGAAATATTACTGCTGTTTATCCAATTGTAAGAATAGTTTGGTGTTCCACCCGTAGCTGATGAAAAGAGCTGTCCTGTTGGATTTGCACAACTAGTAGGATTATTAGAAGAAGTAACGATTATAGAAGAAGGATCGTTTAAAATAAAACATTGTGTTAACGTACATCCATTGCCATCTGTTACCGTTAAGCAATACGTTCCTGCAATTAAACCATTTAAATCTTCAGTTCCTGGATTAACAAATCCATTTGGTCCTGTCCAAGAATAAGTAATTACACCAACTGTATTATTAACTGTTGCATTAATACTTCCATCATTGCCTCCATTACATGTTGGATTAGAAGGAATAGCTGTAATTGATATTTGTAGCGGTTCTTTTACGGTATCGGATATTGTTGCAATACAACCTGCTCCGTCTGTAACTTGAACCGAATATACCCCCGAAGTTAAATTGGTTGGATTTAGATTTCCATTTGTAATTGAGGTATTACCTGTCCAAGTGATTGGAGCATAAGGTGTTTGACCTCCTGAAATTCCTAGAGTAATTGTTCCATCATTTCCTCCAAAACAACTTAAATCCGTTGCGTTAATAGATAGGTTAGGTGCTGCATCATCAGTAATACAAACAGTTGCAATTTGAATACAATTATTAGCATCGGAAACGCTAACATCATAACATCCTGCAGGTTGGTTAGATAAGGTTGCTAAATTTCCTAAGACAGGTATTGTGTTTCCTGTTGGTGACCATTGGTAATTATAATTGTTGGGTGGAATAGGCGTTCCGTTGCTCACGACAACTGTTGCGCTTCCGTCGCTTTGTGTACAATTAGAGTTTACACTTGAAGGTGTAATTGTCATAGCTGTTGGTTCATTTAAGGTAATGGTAGCAGATTGAGTACAGTTATTATTGTCTAAAACAGCTATTATATATGTTCCAGCTCCTAAGTTTGTTAAATCTTCGGTATCATCATAGTCACCTGTTCCATCGGTATTCCAGTCGTAAGTGTAATTTGGCGTTCCTCCTGAAACAAATAAATCAATAGCGCCACTATTTCCTCCGTTACACAAAGGATTTTGATTTGTAGAAGTTAAATTAATAGGTAAAGGTTCGTTGATAACTACCGATTGATTTGCGGTACATCCATTTGCATCGGACACGGTTACGTTATAAGTTGTATTTCCTGCCAATAAATTAATATCTTCTGCTGTTGAGGTATATCCTAATGGTGTTGATGTCCAAGAATATGATAATGCCCCCACACCTCCAGATGCTGTAATATTTATAAACCCATCATTAAACCCATTACATGAAACATCTCCCGAATTATCTACGGTAAGTGTTGGTCCGTTATCATCAGAAATTGTTGCTGAACCAGTTTGAATACAGCCATTACCATCTGTTACAGCTAAAGTGTAAACTCCACTTGGTTGATTTGATAAAATAGTTGAATTACCTCCAACAACTACATTGGAAGCATTAGTCCATATATAAGAATAATTAGGAGTACCACCACTTACTGTAGCTGTAATTGACCCTGTATTTTGATTACATTGTGCGTTGGTACTGTTTGTTAAAATAGTTATTGGTATTGGTTCATTAATAATAAAATTCCCATTATTGGAGCAATTATTATCATCAGTAACAACCACGTTGTATGTTCCTAAAGAAAGAGAAGAAATATCTTCAATATTGTTAGTATAACCTCCTGTACCTGTCCAGTTATATTGATAAGCGCCTCCAACTGTACCTCCTGAAACTGTAATGTCAATCGCTCCGTCACTGCCTCCGTTACAATTTATAGGTGTTATAACATCGGTTATATTAATTGGTAATGGCTCGGCTATGGTTATCGTCTGCGTAAAAGGACAATTATTTGCGTCGGTTAAGCTAAAATTATAATCAGCTGCACATAAATTATAGATGTCATCGGTTCCAGGGTCAGTAAACCCTGCATCGGTAGATGTCCATGTGGTTGTAAATGGAGCTGTTCCATCGGATATCGCAATTGTAATACTTCCGTCGCAAATACCGTTACAACTTGCATCACTTGGAGTAAAAGTTACTGTTGGAGGTGTTTCATCTGTAATGCACACTTGTAATGTTTGGGTACAATTGTTAGCATCTGTTACTAACACATCGTAACATCCAGCTGTTAAATTACTTGCTGTTGCAGTATTACCTACATTTGTATTGCTTGCGTCTGTCCACGAATAAGAATATCCTGCTGTACCTCCACTTGCACTAGCTGTTATGCTTCCGTCGGTTTGTCCACAATGAGGTTTTGTTTCAGATGATGTTATACTTATTGGTAAAGGTTCTGAAATAGTAATAGCAGTATCTTTTTGACAATTATTACCATCTCTTATTGATAAATTGTAGGTGTTGGGTGATAGGTTCGTTAAGTTTTGAGTATCGTCAAAATCTCCTGTTCCATCGGTATCCCAATCGAAGGTATAAACACCTGTGCCATTGACAGGAGTAATATTAATTTGTGCATTGTTATCTCCATTACATAAAATAGGAGTAACCACTCCGTTTACAAAAATCTCCTCGGGTTTAGAAATATGTAACGATGTATCTTTAAAACAACCGTCGCTATCTACAATATGAACTGTATAAGTTGCCGAATCCAAATTGGTTAACGATTCAGTTGATGGATTTACAAAATTACCATCTGTTGATGTCCAAGTCCAAGAATAACCTCCAGCTCCTCCTGTTGTTGATAACGTTATCGCTCCATCGGTTAAATTAAAACAAGTGATGTCTGTTGCTGTTCCATTAGCATTAATTTCGGTTGGCTCGGCTATGGTTATACTAGCTGTTTCTTGACAGCCATCGGTGTCGGTAACAACAACATTGTAAGTTCCTCCCGATAACCCCGATTGATCTTCACTTGTAGGTACTAATCCAGAACCGTCTGCTGTTGTCCATAAGTAGGTATAAGTGCCACCTGCTCCACCTGAAGGAGTTATGTCTATTGTCCCAGCGTTTGCACCAAAACAATTATTATCGAGATGTGTTTCTGCAATAATTATAGTTGGAGGAGAGCCTAACTGATTAATTTGTAAACTATCGGAACATCCATCAGAATCGGTAACGACAACATAATAATCAGTGTTTGCACATAATTGATTGACAGTAGCTCCCGAAAAAGATTGTAAAACACCATTTCCAAAAGTACCTTGATACCAAGTATAACTTACATAAGGAGCAGTTCCTCCACTAACATTTAATGTCATTTGACCATTGCAAACATTAAAACATTGTGCATCAACAGTAGAAGCAACAGCTATTGTCATTGGTATTTTATCTTGTAAGGTAATTGCGGTATCAATAAAACAGTTTGTATTGTCAACTAAATGTAAGTTATAGGTTAAATTTTCACATAAATTAGATGCTGTATTGGTGTTTCCAATATTAGTTCCAGAACCAACATTAGTCCAAGTATAACTAAAAGGACCTCCTGTACCTCCACTAGGAGAACTTGATAAAACTCCATCGCAAGCATTATTACAAGAAACTTCTGTTACGGATACATTAGCGAAAATAGGAGGTGGAGTTGTAATGGTTACCGTAGTATCGAATTGGCAACCGTTTTGATCCGTTATAGTTAATGTTGTAGAACCAATACATAGAGCACTTGCATTTTGAGTGGTTTCTCCATTTGTCCAACTAAAAGAATAAGCAGGAACTCCAAAAACAGGAGAATGAGTAGCTGTTCCATCACAAGAATTGTAACAACTTGGAGGGGTTAATGTGAAATTTATAGTTTGTAAACGAGTAGGTACATTTAAAACATGAGAAGCCGCACAGGTTGTAGATTGTCCATTGTCTGTAACTAAAACTTGAATAGCATTTTGATCACAAACCTGCGTCCAAGACTGATTGTTTTTTGCTCCTGTATTTCCATTTCCAAGCCATTGAAAAGAAAAAGGACCTATACCACCTGTAACATTTACTGTATAATAACCAGTACAACCATCAGCACACAACAATTCGTAACCATTGTAACTAGAATCAGAAACGATTTGAATTGTAAATTGATTTGGAGCTGTACCACATGTCACAGCATTTCCTCTTTGTTGAGAAAGAGAATTGTGCAAATCTCTTTTTTGAAAAAGAGGTAAGGAGTCAATATCTGTTTGACCAAATATTAGGTTGGTTACGATAAATAATAATATGAATATTGAGTAGTTCTTCACTGTTTGTAAAATTGAATTAAAAGTATATTTTCATCAAAAAATAAACGTATAGCCGATAAAGTTAATTAATTTAGTAGTAATTATTAACAAAGTATCTTTATTTTATTTAAATATATCAATAAAAAGGATAGAAATAATATTTTAAAACATTGTATATCAAAATGATAAGTAGATAATAAATCTTTTATATTTATTGTTGATTAATAATTAAAATCATCTAAAAAAGTTTTTTAACTCTTTGTTTGACACAAACAGTCTAGTTAGGATTAACAAAATTCAATATATTGTTCAATTATTTGAACTAAATCTTTTCCTTGTTCTATTAGGTCTGGTGCAGGTTTCCAT
>CAMZKF010000119.1 GCA_947311095.1 uncultured Flavobacteriales bacterium | reverse complement strand
TTTGTCCAGTTTCCTGTTACGTGAATATTACCTGAGTTATCAATAGTTCCTGAATTTTGATTTACAACACCTCCCTTAACAGTTAAAAGAGCATTGTTTGACACAAAAATACTTCCTCCATCAACAACCAACACGTCTTGAGCTGTAACAGAAAAAGCAAGTAATGCAGTAAAACCTAATATTTGAATATTCTTTTTCATAGTCTTTTATTTTAGTAAACTTTACGTTATTTATTAGCACTTAATTTTATCCATAACCGAAGCCTTTTCAAAAAATTAAAACACTAAAAATAACATTTAGTATTAATATAACAGTATGCTAATATAACAAAAAAAACAGTATTAATACATACTTGTTAAAAAAAACTTAAATTATAAATAGATTTTAAATATCTACCCCCTAAAAAAAGAACTTACATAAGGAATATAAACAGAAATATGAGGAACTATTCTAGCAAAAAACTAGATTTATTCTATGGGAATTTAGAAAATAGAAACAGATAGGCACTACAAAACATCTTACATTGCGTTAAAAACGAGTTTAAACATCGAAACTATGAGCTTCACGAAATGAAATACCACTCTTTTTTCATGGTATAAAACACGTATTCTCCCTCTCATTAGTTTTCTTAATCTCTAATTTTTTAAGAGAACCTTAACGGCAATAGACTTTAGCTGTTAATAAGTAATACAAGAAAATCAATAAATTTATTTATCCTTTTTATCTATCTACATTTGTAATCAGAACAACTCCTTTATATTCTTCTATTTCGCCTTTGTCATTCTTCAATTTTACAACCCAGACATAACCACCTTCTTTACATAAAGTACCTGTTTTATAGTTTTTACCATCCCATAAGTTTGACGAACTTGAGGTTTCAAATACAACCCCGCTTGTTCTGCTTTGTACAATCATTGTAAATGGATTAGACGTTGACTTTAAAGCTTCTGGTAAAAAGAAGTCATTCAATCCATCTCCATTAGGTGTAAATGCAGTGGGAGCTAATAAATTATAATCTTTTTCTATAAAAATAGTATTAGCCGTTTTTGTCTTACACCCTTCTATACTATAAGCTTCTAACTCAACTAAATAAACTCCTTTTTTCTTATATTGCTGTGTAACTTCAGACGAGTTTAATTTAGTTTCCTTTCCTAAATTCCACTTTATTTGATTTACTTTATCTCCTACAAAAGAAAAATCTATTGTGGTAATCCCTTTTTTTAAATACTTATTTTCTAATATTGTTATTTTTGGACTCTCAAAAACAGTTACCTCTTCTTTATAATTAGACTTCGTTAATATTGATTGATCTAAAGAAGATTGGACAATCAACTCTACTTGATACGTTCCTGGTTTTTCAAAGGTATGTGTCACTGTTTTTAAATCACTGTAAATACCGTCTCCAAAACTCCATAAATAATTAACATCTTTTTGATCTTCAGCTTCAAATACAACTGCTAAATCTCCACATCCTGTTAATTTTCCTTGTGTAGTAAATGCTGCATTAGGTTTTTTTATGACTTCGTTTTTCTCTTCTTTAACTATTATTTCTTCAGCAAGAGAAGAAGAAAGTACCGTTTCTTTAGGTTGGTTTTGGTGGTTGGTTAACGACTTAGTACTTTCTTCTTCTTTTATTTTGGTTTCACTCTTTATTTTTTTAATTTTTATTTTAGAAACATTTGTTGGAGCTTCTATTTTACTCAATTCTTTATTTTTTGCTTTAAAATCATTTTCTAGTATTACGTTTTCTGAAATCTTTTTTTGAGCTATAACTTTATTTACTATTTGAGGTTGTTTTTTTATTGTTTTTTCTTCTGGTTTATCTATTAATAAACTAGCAGCTCCAATAACTACAGCTGCAGCTCCACCTATAAACCAGCCTTTCTTATAAAAAGGGGTTGACGTTGTTGCGTCTAAACGCTGTTGCAAATCGTTCCAATCATTGGGATTATAAGCAACTTCTTCTTCAGCGACTTTACTGTTTATAAAACTTTCGAAATTATCTAGTTTATTATTTTTCATTTCTTTAATTTCTTAATCAATATTTTCTTAACATTTAATTTTGCTTTTGCTAAATTAGATTTTGAAGTTCCTACACTTATCCCCAGCTCTCCTGCTATTTCTTGATGTGTATAACCTTCTAAAATATAAAGGTTAAACACCATTTTATAAGCGGGAGAAAGCTTAGCTATGGCATATTTTATGTCTTCTGAACTTATTCCTTCATATTTAGACTCGGACTCTTCTTCATACCATTTATCAGTATCTTCTACTCTAGAGTCATCATCAATCAAAAATTCTTTTTTATGTTTTCGGTAGTGATCTATTGCTGTATTAACAATCAACCTTCTTACCCAACCTCCAAAAGATCCGTTAAAATCATATTTATCTATTTTTTCAAAAACTTTTATAAAACCATTTTGCAATATATCTTTTGCTTCATCAGAATTTTTAGCGTATCTTTTACAAAGTGGCAACATTTTACCATAGTACATTTCATAAACCTTTTGTTGACTTAATCGATGTTGCCTTTTGCATCCTTTTACTATTTCTTCTAACTCTGCTTGCTCCAGTTTCATGTTCTTGCCTTAATGACGATATAATTCTTAGAGGGTTGCTTTTTTTTATTTTTTCTTTTGTTTTTTATTAATTATTGCTAATTATAATCAACTTTTTAGCCCTCTAACTTATGTCTATCCTATATTTTGAATGGTTATAAATTTAAAGTAAATCTAAATTTTACGAACTAGAATTTAAGATTTTTCTGAAATAACTTTCAACAAAACATCTTCAATTTTTGTTTGAGAAGCTTTTAATATTTTTATTTCAAAATTATCGATTAGCAAAACCGTTCCTGTCGTTGGTATATCTTCAGTTGTTTGAATAATATAACCAGCTAACGTTTCGTATTCTTCGCTTTCAGGGATATTTAATCCATAACAATCATTTATAAAGTCAATTTCTGTCCTTCCTGAAAATTCAAAACTGTTTTCTGTTAATTGTTTATGCAAGACATCTCCTGAATCATGTTCGTCTATAATTTCCCCAAAAATTTCTTCTATTATATCTTCCATGGTAATCATCCCTGATGTACCTCCATATTCATCGACGACTATCGATACGCTTCTTTTTTTCTGAATTAATTCTTCCAATATTTTATTTACCGTTATTGATTCTGGAACAATACTTACGGGCAATAATGCTGTTTTTATATTCTCAGGAGCTTTAAACATTTCGTAAGAATGCACATATCCAATAATATTATCGATTGTTTCCCGATAAATTAAAATTTTAGACAATCCTGTTTCTATAAATTTTAATTTCAAATCAGTAATACTATCTTCAAGTTCAAATGCGATTATCTCATTTCGAGGTACCATACAATCTCGTGCTATAACATCCGAAAACTTCAATGCTTTGTTTAATATTAGAACTTCATGCTCTACATTCTCATTGTCTTGAATTTGATTTAAACTTTCTTCTAAATAAAACTCTAAATCTGTTTTTTCAAATGCTATTATATCTGAACTCGAGTTATCTTTGATAAATACATTTAAAATAAAATTTGCCAATCCTACGGTTATAGAAGTAAACGGCCATAGCAATACATATATTATTTTGAGGGGAATTGCTAACGTTGATATTGTTTTATTGGGATTGATTCTAAAAATAGTTTTGGGTAAAAATTCGGCAAAAACAAGAACTAATAAGGTTGACAAAGCAGTTTGTGTCAGTAGTATTAAAATAGAATTTGTTGTGATATATTTTTCGACTATGGGCTCTAAAACCAACGCCATTAGCATTCCGTAAATAACTATTGCTACGTTATTACCTAACAACATTGTTCCTATAAATTTCGAGGGTTCTTTAGCAAATTTAGAAAGTATTCTATCCGACAATCCTCCTTGGTTTTTGTCGATTGCTATCTTGAGTCGATTGGCTGATATAAAAGCTATTTCCACTCCTGAAAAGAAAGCCGAAAATGCTAATGAAATAATAATTAATATTATAATGTAACTGGGATCTTCGTCCATTTTATTTTTAATGCTTATCCGCTTGTTTCCCCAAGACGGGAAAAAGTGTCCTTAATTTTCTCTACGCTCTGTGTCTTCAAGCCAGACAGGCTCTTCATTTTTTTCTTAGTCAAAAAAACGAAGCAAAAAAGACAAGGCTAAAAATGAATATAAACATAGACCGGCATAAAAGTTAAGTTCGGTTGGCGGATCTCCTATCGGAG
>CAMZKF010000118.1 GCA_947311095.1 uncultured Flavobacteriales bacterium | reverse complement strand
CTATATTCACATTCATTTAAAGGTCATTTAATTTTCGTTCAAATTTTAAACTTATCTTTCTTTGGGGAAAGAGGCGGATAAGCATATAGATTTTACACTATTATTGTAGCTTTTTATCAAAAACAATTACAACAATGTTCTAAAACTAAAAAATCATTATACTTTTATGAATCTACAAAAAAAAGAAATGAGAACATCTTTCAAGATATTCTCATTCAGTTTTTCAAATCAACTTTTACTAAGTTAATCAAAATTATTTCAATCAATAATTAATCTATTACAACTTTTACAGTTGAAGAAAATTTATTGTTAGCAACCGTAATAAGATATAAACCTCTAGCTAAAGAAGATGTGCTAATATAGCTTGTAGTTGTGTTTATTGTTTTATTTTCAATTATTTTCCCATTCACATCAGTCAAACGAAGTTTAGAACCGTTAATTAACTCTCCTTTAAAAGTAATCGCTAACTTATCTTTTTGTATCAATACAGTGATGTTATCTGCTGTTTGTTCTGTTAAGCCTGTCGATGATTCTACGGTCACATTTTGAGTGCTAACAGCACTACAACCATTTCCACTTTCTGCTGTAAGCGTAATTGTATAAACTCCAGCTCCACTATACGTATGTAACGGATTAGCCTCATTACTTGCCGTTCCATCTCCAAAATCCCAAGTATAATCTACTCCATTAGAATTATTTAATGGCTCTATTGTAGCGTCATCATCTAAATAAATAGTATTAGTAGCCAAAGTAAAATCAGAGACTAGTTCAATTGGACTTGGTACTTCAACAGTAAATATTGATTGACCACAAGACGAATTTAATGTTGACTCCAATGTATATACTCCTCCTTGAAGGTTTTCAAAACTAATTGTATTTCCATTTGCTTGAGCTGAACCTAAAACAGTTGAGTTTTGAGACAATGTAAATGTTTCTCCGTTAATATTTTGACCTTCCACAAGAATAGTTCCATCGGAAGTTCCACTACAAGAAGTTGTTAAAGATTCCATTTCAAAAGGTTGTGAAATATGAATCAAAAATCTTGTCTGTGGAGAATTTGCAGTAGTCGTAAACGTATAACTTTGTGTTGATTTTAAATCTGTTATTGTTCCTGTTTCTAAATCTTCTAAAGTAACGCAACTACCTACAAGCGTATTTGCAGGAAACTCAAACTCAATGGTATATGTTCCATAAGCTGATGTTCCTGAAAATGCTTTTACTGGAATTGTTCTGTTTTTCAATTCCTGCATTCCTAAAATTGAAAGATCGGCATTATCATCTGTTATAAATGCTAAACTAGGTGCTAAATCATCTAAATCTGAGTATAATTTATTTTGATCAATTCCATCATCATAATTTACCGTAGCATTATCATTAAATTGTATAATAGCTTCATCATAGTAAGTATTTACATTTCCAGACAATTTAACCCTTACAAACTCATCATTAATAGAACTCTTAACAAATGCTTTGTCACTTCTAAGCTTATTTCCTTCAGCAAAGAAAATAGACCCAGAACCTGAATTAGCAGAACAATGCACCCAAAATGCTTGCGAATGAGCAATACGATTATCAACTCCATTTGTACCACTTCCTGCATTTGTTTGATAAACGCCATAATTTCCTGCGGTTGCATTCCAAATCCAATACGCTGCATCAATATTAGATGTCGCTAACGAATTCCAATCTACTGTACAAGGATATGGGTTTCCTATTAAATTCCACCCATTTTGATCATCGGCAGAACCTCCTCCTCCGTTTGTTACACTTATCATTTGCAATCCTTTATTTGGATTTCCTTTCACAGAAAGGGTTAGATTTAAAGCTCCTCCATTCCCCATATATATACGATGACCTTTTGTTGGTCCTGTCGCATTTGAAATATTAGTAGAAGCAACCCATCCGTCGTTCCTTACTCCATTTGCATTCCCTTCTGTATAGGTATAACTGTTAATCCAACTATACCAGTTAGATCCGTCATAATCAGCTCCTGTAAACCCTGTAAAAATAACTCCGTCGTCTTGCCAATTAACCAAAGAAGTTCCCGAAACAGGAGAAGTCACCTCTCTCCATCCATCGTTGCCTAAAGCTAAATAACGCTGAACGACTAAACTTCCTATATAATCTGCTCCAGCTTCCATTACATCTAATTGCGCTGTTCCGCTTGGACCACTTAATAAAGTTGTAACTCCTGATCCAGACACTATAAAATCTCCTGCATCTACATCTAAAACACTAGTAATATCAACAACATCTCCTGAACCTACAGTAGCTATTTTCCCTGCTTTATTAATTACCAATTCATAAAAATTAGTTGACCCTGCAAAGTTAGAATCACCTCCTGTTCCATCTAAAGTTACGATATCACCTGTTTGAAAAGTATAAGTTCCTCCTGCATTACTCCAGTTTATTTCTACATTTAGATTACACCCACTTGAAGTAAAAGTTCCATTTGTATTTATAAAATCCCTTGTAATATCTATATCGCCATTAGCATTAAATGTTCCTGCATCATTATTCAAATCTCTACCTGTTGAAATTGCTCCATTCGAATTAAACGTTCCCGTATTTCTTAAATCTAGTCCTACTGTAATCGTTCCTCCTGTAGAATTGAATGTTCCTAAATTATCAACTCTATTTCCTGTTGTAATATTTGCTGAAGCGTTTATTGTTCCATTTGTACTAGACGTTAAATCATTGGCAATATCCATCGCTTGCCCGTTTTGATTAAAAACTCCAGATTCTATTACTTTAAAATTGCTCTTTAAATTAGCTACCGTAATTGGAGCATCAATAGAAGCACCAGAAGCATTAGAGACCCTAACTTCATCAAAAACAAATGAAGGGTAAGATGTATTTATTATTTGGGGAGTAGTACCTATATACTCAACGCTAGAACCAGCTGTACCTCCTGTTATTGTAGGTACATTTGCTCCTGTAAAGCCTTCTCTAATTCTAAAGCGTCCACTTCCTGATGACAAATCGATTGTTGTATTAGCAACAGCGGTATTTGTTGTGTTAACTGAGTTTGTTGTTACTAACGCATCAGAAGAAAGTGTTAACGTATTGGTTCCTGTACTTTCGTCAAACACAATAATTCCTGTATCTATTCTTCCGTTATTTATTCCACTTGCTCCAATTACATTAACAACGCAAGAGCCTGTATTCACTTTATTCTTTATACCCTTAGCTATAATACTCCCGCTATTTTCTACCACTGAGTTACCTCCTGTACTAGCAACAAGACTTATCGTATCGGGGCTAAAAACAACGCCTGAGTTTACTATTATTTTTGCTGTAGCTCCACCACTATTAACTGTTACAGTAACAGCTAACGAGTCTATAGCTTTTGCGACAGTTAATAGTGGTGGAGCTACAGCAAAAATAATAGTAAACTCAGGCGT
>CAMZKF010000117.1 GCA_947311095.1 uncultured Flavobacteriales bacterium | reverse complement strand
TTTACCAACAATGAATTTAACTTATGGAAAGATGCTTTAAGTTATTTGGATAGCTCTATTTATTACTATTCACTTTGGACTGGAGATTATCCTTATAACCAAGTTACAGCAGTTGACGGAGCTCTTACAGCAGGAGCTGGAATGGAATATCCCAATGTAACTGTTATTGGAGAGTCCTACAATGCAAGTTCTTTAGAGGAAGTTATTATTCACGAAGTTGGTCACAATTGGTTTTATGGTATTTTAGGTTCTAATGAGCGAATACACGCTTGGATGGACGAAGGAATTAATACCTATACCGAAAATAGAACGACAGAAACTTTACATCCAAATTCAGGATTTCCAATGGTTTCATCTAACATCTCAAAAAAAATAGGGCTAGATCAATACAAAGCCAGAGGAATGCATGACTTATCGTATTTATTAAATGCAAGGAGAAATTACGACCAAGCAATTGAAACTCCATCTCCTTTATTTACTCCAACAAATTACGGAGCAATAGTTTATTCCAAAACAGCCATCGGATTCGATTATTTATTAGCGTATTTAGGAGATTCATTGTTCAATAAATGCATGCATACTTATTTTGACGAATGGAAGTTTAAACATCCACAACCCAAAGACATTAAAAATGTGTTTACTACTGTTTCTAAAAAGAATTTAGATTGGTTTTTTGAGGATTACATTAATACTAC
Source organism: uncultured Flavobacteriales bacterium (assembly GCA_947311095.1). Lineage (GTDB taxonomy): Bacteria > Bacteroidota > Bacteroidia > Flavobacteriales_D > Parvicellaceae > S010-51. The sequence continues at coordinate 3,068 of CAMZKF010000117.1, read as the reverse complement.
TAAAAAAATAGATTATGAAATACTTAAACTCAAAATTGCTCACGATACGTTAAAACAATATAGCAATGCGTCTGCTATTATAACCGATTATAACGAATTAATACTGAAAAATAAAACGGGTTTAAAAGCTCCTGTTTCAATATACGGATTAGATAAAAATGACAGTATAGTGTTTCAACAATGGGAAGAAGGTTTTTCTGGAATTAAGAAAATAAAACTAACTAAAAAATCTAATTTGGCACAACGCATAATACTCGATTACAACATGGACAGTCCTGAACTAGACCGAACAAATGACGTAATTAAAACACACGGAATATTTAAGAAATTAAAACCTATTAGATTGAAACCAATCGGGCAAATAGAAAATAAAAATTATAATACCATTAATTGGACGCCTGTTTTTGGTTGGAATGATTACGATAAGTCAATGGTAGGGCTTTCTTTTTATAATACTACTTTTTTAGAAAAAAAGAATGAATGGTTACTGATGCCTCTATATACTTTCAAAAATAAAACAATAACAGGAAGTGCTAGCTTTAAACACAAATGGTTTCCGCTTTCATTTGCTCGAAAAATAGATTTAGGGTACAGTGTAAATTCTTATTCATTTGACAATAAATATACTGATTTTAATACAAAGTGGTATAAATCAAAAATAGAAAGTAACATTGAATTTAGAAGAAAAGAACTAAGAACAAAAGCCAAACATACCATCCATTTTGATTATACCTCAATTGTAGAGAAACAAAGTGTATCAACTGAAACAACTAATTATTTTAATGTTTCTTACAAAATAAAAACCAAGCAAATCCTAAAGCCAAGTGCTTTAAAAATAGATTATAATTACAGCTATCAAAATGTAAATACACTGAGTCTTACTGCAAAAAAAAGGTTTAATTACAATATTAATTTAGACGGAGTTGAATTTCGATTTTTTGCAGGTAAATCCTTATTCAAAAATAAATACGATAGTCGATACAATTGGAGATCAAGTGGGCAAAATGGAAAATACGATTATAGGTACGATAATGTATATTTGGGAAGAATAGCTTCGCAACCAAATTTTTTGAGTCAGCAGATTGGAAATACTCATGGAGGATTTAAAACCTATACAAATTCGGGGTCTAGCAATGATTGGATGTTGGCGTTAAATGCAAAAATAGACCTCCCTAAAATACCCATAGGTTTGTTTGCTGATTTCGGAGCCTATCCTTATACTTTGATTTCTCAAAACACTAAAATAGCTAAAGTTGGGAGTAATTATGATTTTGGAATATGGATTCCTATTAAAAAGGATTTTATTGAAGTTTATATACCTCTAAAAATATCAAAAAACATAGAAAAAGAATTAAATTATAAGAAAGTTGATTTTTGGCAAAGAATTACATTTGTAATTAATTTTAACTCTATGAATCCTTTTAAACTTCTTAATAAAGCTTTACCTTATTAGTCTTTTTTATTTTTTCAAGTTCAGCATCTAAAATTGTTTTATACTTTTTTTTTCCTTCATCGGTCAAGCAAGGTTGTATTAACATCCATATATCTTGACCTAATTCAATTAACCCGTAATTGTCATTCATTATTTCAGCTCTAGTTATTCGATTAAAATACAAGTTCCAAATTACTTTTGACAATTGCATAAAGTGACCTTCATAGGCTTCTTCTTTGTAGGTTTTCATCATAACGCCTAATTTCATAAGGGTGTAAATTAGGTTGATTTGATGTTCCATATTTTCTCTAAATTTTTGAGCTATATTAGGACTAACTTTAATTAAAGAGAGGGTGTCTAAAAACATAAAACGGTACTTATTTTGAATTTCAAACAAACTTAATTCAATTTGTACAACTTCTTCCTCGGATGGGATTAAAGACATTTTAAAAAACACAGCATCAATGTCTTTACTTACAATGTCGAACAACCCAACGATAATGGCTTCTTTGTTTTTGAAATGGTAGGTTAAGTTTCCAATACTGATTCCAGCTTCATCTGCTATTTTTTGAATCACAATTTTAATTGTTCCAGCTTCGTTAAACAATTTTAACGCTGAATTAAGTATTTTTAGTTTTGTTTTATTCACTTCTAAATGATGTTTTTAAATTAATTAGTAAAAATTTACTAATCCAAGTATTTTTAGCTATCTTAGCGTAAAATTAGAACTTTATTATGAAATTTAAGACCGTTTTTAAACATTATTTTAATGACCCTGCAATATGGTTGTACATAGCTATAGCTCTTGTATTAGGAGTATATACTTATTCACAAGGCTACCTAAGAGAATACTGGTATTTATTTATTATCTTAATTTTAGTCGCTCCTTTTTACGAATGGATTGCTCACAAATATATATTACATGATTTAATTGGAAATGTTTTTACAATAGATAAGACCGAAAATGCAAAAGTAGGAGATAAAATAATAGTCGAGGTTTTAAATAAAATGAAGGAAGTTGAAATCTTGTCTATTTCTGGGGATAAAATGGAAGTGGGCTATGGAAAGGCTAAAAATTCTAAGTTTTATAGAGATTATATGGAAAGACTTCACATTGGACATCATGCAGACCCTAACAATATAAAATTAATATTCGCTCCTATTAGTGCAGCTTTGTTGTTGTTTCTTAAATTTTTCTTGTTGGTATTATTGCTAACTTTTAATATTGGAATGGCATTAACTTTTACATTTGCAACTGTACTTTATTACTTACATTACGAATGGATGCATTTAGCGCATCATATTCCTGGGTATGAACATTTTTTTCCTTGGAGTAAAAGTTTGAAAAAAGCGCATCTGTTTCATCATTATAGAAACGAAAACTATTGGTGGGGGATTACAAATATAGCAGGAGATTTATTATTAGGAACATATCCTAGCTACAAAGAGGTTGAAGTTAGCAAAACCGTTATGAATATTAATCAAAAGCCTAAAACGGTTAAAAAACCTAAGAAAAAGAAATAATAGTAAAGCCAAACGAATAATGAAATGTGCCTAATAAATAGTTTCTTTCCTTTAAAAATAAATTCATAGCTATGTTATGAATGGATTACATTTATCAATAAGTAAAAAAATA
>CAMZKF010000116.1 GCA_947311095.1 uncultured Flavobacteriales bacterium | reverse complement strand
ACCTAATTCAAATAATGTTTTTAAATCTAATATTTCTTGACCAATAGCCACTCCAACTCTAGCTGATTCTTCTCCTAAAGAAAAAATACCAAAAGGTAAATTTTGAATTGGGAAATCACTATTTTCAGTTACTTTCACCCACGATTTTAATGCGGGATTATTTGCTTTTATATTCATTTTTTTTTGTTTAAAACTGTTGAGTAAGTTTTTTATTTATTAACCTATTTCCAAGTAAATAGAGGTCTATTTTGCATAAATTCTTTTACTTCGTTTTTTATTTTAGCTAATTTTTCTTCATTTGTATGGTTTTCTATTACAGCATCTAAAAATGCAACCACCTCAACCATATCTTTCTCTTTCATTCCTCTCGTCGTAATGGCTGCCGAACCTAATCGAATTCCTGATGTTACAAATGGTGATTGCGTATCAAAAGGAACCATGTTTTTATTGACTGTAATATGGGCTTTAACTAAGGCGTTTTCAGCTTCTTTTCCTGTAATATTTTTGGTTCTCAAATCAATTAACATTGAATGGTTATCTGTCCCTCCCGAAACAACTCCATAACCTTTTTTTACTAATTCTTCTGCCATTACTTTAGCATTTGCTAAGACTTGTTTTCCATAAGTTATAAATTCTGGAGATAACGCTTCGTCAAAAGCAACTGCTTTGGCAGCGATAATATGTTCTAAAGGACCTCCTTGAATACCAGGAAAAACCGCAGAATCTAATAATGAAGACAGTTTTCTAACCGTTCCTTTTTTAGTTTTAATTCCCCATGGATTTTCAATATCTTTACCTATCATAATAACTCCTCCTCTTGGACCTCTAAGGGTTTTATGAGTAGTAGTGGTTACAACATGGCAATGAGGCAATGGGTTTTCTAACAATTTAGCAGCAATTAAACCTGCGGGATGGGAGATATCGGCAAAAAGAATTGCTCCAACTTTATCTGCTATTTCTCTTAGGCGTTTATAATCCCAATCTCTAGAATAAGCAGACGCTCCACAAATAATCATTTTAGGTTGTTCTGCTATGGCTTTTTCTTCTACTTTGTTATAATCTATTACTCCTGTTTCTTTTTCTACTCCATAGAAAGAAGGGGAATATAGTTTTCCTGAAAAATTAACAGGAGAACCGTGTGTTAAGTGACCTCCATGCGACAAATCAAACCCTAATACTTTGTCTCCTGGTTTTAGGCACGCTAAATAAACTGCTGCGTTAGCTTGAGAACCTGAGTGAGGTTGAACGTTTACCCATTCTGCTCCAAAAAGTTTTTTTAATCTATCGATTGCTAATTGTTCAATTTTATCAACTACTTCACACCCTCCGTAATATCTTTTGTTGGGTAATCCTTCTGCGTATTTATTGGTTAAGATTGAACCCGCGGCCTTCATTACATTTTCACTTACGTAATTTTCCGAAGCTATTAATTCTATCCCTTCTGTTTGACGAACTCTTTCTTGTTCGATTAAATCAAAAACTAAAGTATCTTGTTTCATTTGTGTTGTAGTTTTAGTGTGTATATCTAGGTTGTGTAACTCTTCTCATTATAAAAAAGCATTACGATTTTGACCTCGTACAAAAATAATAAAACTATTTGATTATACGTATCTAAATAAAAAAATCCCTAATTCTAAAATTAGAATTAGGGATTTTTTTTACAGTGTAATTTTTTTATTTTTCTTTAGCTGCTTTTTCGGCTTCCTGTTTAGCTTTATATTCTGCTGCTTTTTCTTCTCGGTCTTTCTTTTCTTTTGCTTCTTTTTCTTTTGCTATTGTTTCTTTTTTTGTAAAATCTAACTCTTTTAAGTCTTCTTTTATTTCCATAATTTTAGCTAAATTTAAGGCATCTAATTTTTTAGCTAATATTTTTTTATTCTCATCTAGTAAATAGATTTGAGGGGTACTAAAAATATCATATGTTTTTCTAAAATTTAAACTTTGCAAGTCCGTTACTTTCATTTCAAAAATATATTTTTCAGGGTGATCATTTGCGTCTTTCGTATCAGACATATTAACCCAATTTAAATTGTGCTTTTTTATAAATTCTTTCCAACCTTTATTATCTAGAGCTGTTCCTACGGCTACTACTTCTATATCTACTTTTTTAGATTTCAATTCATCGTAAAGTTCTTTTATTTTTGGAATTTCTTTTTTACAATGTCCACAATCGTCAGCCCAAAAGACTAATGCTGTATATTTAGCTTTTACATCTTTATGCATATCAATCCAATGTTTTTCTGTAGTATCAGCTAATTTAAGGTTGGGCGCTATTTTATTAATCAACAACGGTTTTAATGCTGTTTTTCGTTCGCAAAGCTCTACTAACTTAGCACTATCTAACCAAAAAGCCTTAGTCTCGTTAGGAGGGCAATAATAAGAATCAGCCATACAAACAAAGACCGCATCCATTCCCATTATTTTAGACGTTTCATAATTATAAGTTACATAATGAACAACATACTTAAACATATCTGTCCCTTCTTTTGTTTGGGCAATAACTTTATGAGCATTGTCGCAAATAGTATCAGGATGTTGTAATAACATTTTTTTAAAATAAAACTCTAATTTATTGTGAAAAATAGGAGAATGAACCAACCGTTCGTCACTTAACATAATATTATCCCAATAATGAGCTTTAAAATATTTATATCTCAGCGTATCATTTTCTTTAATTTCAGCAGGAATTTCAGGGTCGATAGACATATTCAAAATACGCCCAATTAATAAATCTTTGTTTTCACTTGCTAATTTTTTTTGATAGTTTTTCACTTCTTTATCAAGTGCCAAACCTTTCTCTTCTAATTCTTTTATTTTCTTTTTATCTTTTTTAGGGTCTAGTTTAGCTTTTTCTTCCTGTAGTAATTTAGCTTCTGGCTTTTTAAGATTAATAAAACCGATATAGTCATAAAATATTTTATTTTCTTTTGATTTTACTACATTCATTTTCCCTATAAAATCATCAATTGAAGTGTGAATTTCAACTACTTTGTCTGCCATTATAAATTCAAAATATTTTGGACCAGGACATATAACAGCATAAACACCTCCGTCGTAATGCTCTTTTTCAAAAACAGCTACTCCGTTTTTTGACTGTGTAGTATCGGCATAGTACAATCTATTCCCCAAATACTTAGCTAAATATACTTCGGTATCATAAAGCCCGTCTATTTTAAATTTCAATTTGTATTGAGCATGGAGATTTATTCCTATTCCGATTAAAATAAATAAAATTAAGTTTTTCATAATTGATTCTTTTTTTGTTATAATTTAATGACGTTTAATTCTAAATTAGGATGCTTTTATAATTTAAGTTTTAACATTTTTTAAGTTTTATTTAAGAAGGCGTTGCCATTTTTTTATTGATTTCCCTATATTTAAATAATTTAAAGTTAGAAATAGCAATATAAATGCCAAACCTATAATATAAGTTATAACGGCAATAGAATTTGATAATTCTAAATCTATTTTATGAAGCATCCAAAAATCAAAATAACTTTTGAACAAAAATAACAGTAAAAATGAAATTATAGTAACAATACTATATATTTTTACAAAAACAATCAATAGAGACTTTGTTATAGTTTGCCATTGATACCCTAAAAGCAACAGTGTTTTTATTTCTTTTTCTGATTTATTAACGACTACTTGCCCATACAAAAGGAACAATAATGCCGCTAGGGAAACGATTACTCCCCCTATTACTATTAGAAACGAAAACAATCCACTAGCCAACTGTTTTATTAAACTCTCTTTAAGTTGCTCTTTATTGGTCTCATAATGATGTTCTTTTAAAAATGTAGAAATTACAGGATTTGTTTTATTGTCGGTTGCTATAATAATTCTAGAAGGATTGTTTGGGGTATTGTTGCCATAATTTTCATTTAAGAAATTTAAGAAATTTTCAGGAACAAGTATCGAATTTACTCGATCTGAAAAATCAACTACCTTCCCAAAAAAAGTAACATTTCCTTTTTCTCCAGAAATACGTAATTGAAATTTAACACTTCCTATTAATTCTTTACTAGCTTGTGGCGCTCCCATAGAAGGAGCTATTCCATAATTGTAAGCATCTAAAAAAGTATTAGGTAATATAATCGGAACATCTTGACTTCCTATTTCCCATTTCCAATTATCCGTTTTAACATCAATAAAGTCGTTTGGTATGGATTCAAAAAAAGCCAACGAAGAAAAAGGAGGGTAATTTCCTCCCTCAAGGCTCATCACAACTAATACTTCAAAACCATTTCCACTTTTAAAACTTGCTAAATCATTTACAAAAGATGCTTCTTTTAATTCTTCAACCTCAGATTTAGAAAAAGATGCTTTTTTAAGACCTAAAGTATTCAAGGTTGTAATTTCTTTTTTAATAACAATATACTGGTCAGAGTCTTCTTGCTTTTCTATTGCCTGATTAATATCAGAATAGACCTGAACAGCAATTAAAAGTAAAAGTAATCCTATTATAGTTCCAACAGTTGATAAGATTAGTATTTTCTTATTATCAGAACGTCTAAAAGCTTTTTCTAAGTTCATTTTTTCATTATTAGTAATACACTTAAAAACAATTAGGTTATTCTATCGATATTGTCATTTTAAAATGGAGAATTACCTGTTTTTTTTCACCAAAACTATTAGTCGGTTATTCAAAATTATAAATGTAAACTCGTTTTTTTTAATAAAAAAAAATTAAGCATAAAAAAAACCTTTAGAAGTTAACTTCTAAAGGTTTTATATATTTTAATAAATCTATTATTAAATTAAGCTGCTAAATTATTCACATACTTTGTTAGCTTAGATTTTAAATTAGAAGCTTTTTTCTTGTGTATAATATTTCTATTTGCTAATTTATCTAACATACTAGATACCTTAGGTAACATTTCAGCAGCTTCTTTAGCTTCTGTTGTCCCTCTTAAATTTCTAACTGCGTTACGAGTAGTTTTGAAATAATATTTATTTCTAATTCTTTTTTTCTCGCTAGATCTAATTCTCTTTAATGCTGACTTATGATTTGCCATTTTATATTGTAATTGCTATTTTTGTATAAATTTAAAAGTAGCCCGTAGGGGAATCGAACCCCTGTTTCCAGGATGAAAACCTGGCGTCCTAACCCCTAGACGAACGGGCCAATAAGTACTTGCAACACTTTTAAAAACTTCGTTTGTTTTTCATTGCGAGTGCAAATATAAGAAGCTTTTTCTTATCTGCAAAACTTTTTTTACTTTTTTTTCATTTTTTTTATTCTAGGCCTATTTTGTCAGCTTCAAATTTAAACCCTAATCGCTTTGCTGTTTTAAGTTTTAACCCTTCACTAATCTGTCTAATATCATAAACAGAAACTTCTTTAACCAAGTCGTATGGAGGTACAAACAAATCAAAGTCTAATGTATAGAGTATTACAGATTGTACTATTCTTCTCATTTCATCTTTGTCCATTTTAGAATTCATCAAGTCATTATATAAAAAGCCTAATTGTCTTTTACCTTCTATCATGTAATGATTTTACTTATTAATAAATAAACGTGCAATTAAATATCCAGAATCATTTACCCTATTATATTTAAAGGAGTCATTTAAAAAATTATAGACATTTATAACCCCAGTAAAACCTTTGCTTTCATCTGCTTTAAGATAGCTTGTTTTCCACAATGTATTTTGACTATCAAATTTAAACACATTTGTATGCATATTAAAAATTAACAAATCTCCAGCTATTCTCAAATGCGCTTCGTATTCGTCAACATCTCTATATTCAATAATAACTCTCTCATCTACAACTCTCATTTGATCTCTTAAATCGTCCCCCACTTCTTTCAAGACTTGCTTCATTACCTTAAAATTAAGCAAGGTATTGTTAAACAAGTCTTGTTTCAAAACACTTTTTTCTTTTATAGTCTTAAAAATTAATTTTTGACTTTCTTTAAATTCCATCATCTGTATCGCTCCATTAATTATAGAAATTCGAATTTAGTTTATTTTTTTGATTTTTATTGAATACCAAACACAATTATTTTATCAAACCTAAGCAAATTTTTAGTCTTATTATTTTTTTTACAGATTGATAAATTTGATCTTTATATGTTTCATTGATTTTCATCTCTGAAAGTATTTCCACTACATCACTTTCTTCATTTACAGGCATTAATAACATATCGCAGCCTGCCATTGTTGCTTTCACTCCTGCGTTTTTAATACTGCTAACCCCTCCCATATTCATTGCATCTGTAATAATCAAACCTTTAAAACCTAATTCTTCCTTTAATAAAGTAGTTACAATTTTTCGAGAGCAAGTAGAAGGAAGGTCATTTGTATTGTATATATCATTATTTCTAACAGCAATGTGAGCTACCATAATAGACAATACTCCATTTTCAATTATAGGTTTATAGTTATTCACCTCTCGAAGTTCCCCATCTATATATACTAATTTTTTATGGGTATCTCCAATTACAAACCCATGCCCTGGAAAATGTTTTGCGGTAGCTATAATACCGTTACCTTGTGTTGTTGCTATAAATTGATTTGAAAACAACGTAACTGTATCCCTATTCAAACCAAAACTTCGGTTGCTTACTGTTTTGTTAGGTGAAGCATCTATAACTGGAGCGAAATTTTGAGTTACTCCTATTTTAATCAAATCTTTTGATATAATGTTAGCCACTTCTTCTACTTTTTTCAAAGTCTTTATTTGATTGGTTTTAGGTACTGGAGTTGTTTCTTTTATCTTATAGCGAATTAAAGTAGGTTCGGCATCGGCACTATATATAGGTAACAAAACATTGTTAGCTTTACAGATACTGTCAAACTGTTTTCTAAACGCTGTAAATGTAGTTACCGAGCCATTGAGCAACAAAATACCTCCAAGCATTCCTTTTTCTGCTAATTTTGCAACATGTTCAGTCGGCTTACCATGTTTCCCCAGAGAAGGGACTATTATTTGCCCCACCCTTGTCGTATCGTTTAGTTGACTAAACACAGCATCAACTTTCATTCTCAAGACTTGATTTTCGGTATAAAAATCATTCAAAGAAAAATTTTGCCCAAGAGTTATTAGTGTAGCAAATGTTAAGGTTAATAGTGTGATATATTTCATTTCTTTTCTATGTTTTTTTTTATAAGTAAGTATATTTGGGCGTTCGAGCGAGCTATTCGCTATATCTTTTTTTGAAAATAAAAAAAGGATGGCGCTACTATCCCTAACGCAATTAACAATTAACAATTAGCAATTAACAATTAGCAATTAACAATTAGCAATTAGCAATTAACAATTAGCAATTAACAATT
>CAMZKF010000115.1 GCA_947311095.1 uncultured Flavobacteriales bacterium | reverse complement strand
TGGTAATTTCATACTAGAATAATAGACTAAAGTAGCTCACACTCGCAGACTTTAGTCTGATTACAAACCTATGGACTTCCAGTCCATAGTGGTTTAGTTGTTTTTATTTGTTTTACATTACTTGCATTGCTACCATTTGCCAACCTCCTCCATTGTGAACGTTAGTCATTCCATTTTGTTGTAAGAACATGGTTGCTTGACCGCTTCTACCTCCACTGGCACAGCATAAAATAATGTCACCTTTAATTGCCTTAAATTCGTCAATACGGTTTGGTACTTCGTCTAAAGGTATGTTAATTGCTCCTTCTACTCTTCCCATTGAAAATTCACCAGGAGTTCTAACATCAATAATTGTTACTTTTTTAAAATCTACGTTTTCTAAACTCATTTTACTTTTTTTTTATTTATTAAGATTTCTACCTCTTTTTACTTTTTTATAATAATGTACTTGGACAAACATATTCTGAAAGTGTTAACTCTGTATTGTCTTTTATTGCCTTAAATCCGCCTTGAATATCTATTACATTGTTTATACCATTAGCTTTTAGAATTGAACACGCTATCATTGAACGGTATCCTCCTGCGCAATGAATGTAATAGGTTTCGTTCTTGTCAAAAGAATTTAAGTTGTTTAATAAACTGTCTAATGGTTCGTTATATGCATCGATACAATGTTCTGACAAGTATTCAGACTCTTTTCTAACATCAACTAAATTTATTCCATTTTTTAACTCTTTTTCCATTTCAGTAGCTAAAATAGATTTTAAACTTCCAACTTCGTTTCCTGCATCAATCCAAGATTGGATCCCCCCCTTTAAGAATCCTAATGAATTGTCGTAACCTATTCTAGCTAATCGAGAAGCTGCTTCTTCTTCTCTTCCAAATGGAGCTATCAAAACAATAGGTTGTTTAATATCTTCTATTAAAGCTCCAACCCATGGCGCAAAATTTCCATCGAGTCCTAAAAACCAAGAGTTAGGAACGTGTGATTTTGCAAATTCTTGTTGTGTCCTACAGTCTATCACTAAAGCCTCTTTATGTTCTGCTATATCTTTAAATGTTTCTACATCTAAAGGTTCACTTCCTCTTTTTAATATTGAATCGATATCTAAATTAACCGATTTATTCATCATTACATTTTTAGGGAAATACTGAGGTGGTGTTTTTAACCCTGTTAAAACTTCTTTTATAAATTCTTCTTCGGTCATGTCTGCTCTTAACGCATAGTTAACTTCTTTTTGATGACCTAAAGTGTCGAATGTTTCTTTACTCATGTTTTTTCCACAAGCCGAACCAGCTCCATGATTAGGGTATATGATTACGTCATCGGCTAAAGGCATTATTTTATTTCTTAAAGATTGAAATAAATGTTTCGCCAAGTCTTCTTGTGTGATGTCTGATTTTACAGCTAAATCTGGTCTTCCAACATCTCCAATAAACAGTGCATCTCCTGTAAATACACACTGGTCTTTACCGCTTACATCTTTCAATAATAAAGAAATAGATTCCATTGTATGTCCTGGTGTGTGTAATAATTCTAGCGTAAGATCTCCAATCTTATAAATTTCTCCATCTTTAGCTTCGTGAAATTTAAAATCGGCTTTTGCTCCAGGTCCAAAAACTATTGTTGCTCCTGTTTTTTTAGCTAAATCTAAATGTCCTGAAACAAAATCAGCATGAAAATGTGTTAAAAATATATACTTAATTTTTGCATTTCCCATTCTTGCTTTTTCTATATACTCATCGACATCTCTCAACGGATCGATTACTGCTGCTTCTCCATTTGATTCAATATAATATGCTGCTTCTGCTAAACAATTGGTATAAAGTTGTTCAATTTTCATAGTTTATTTATTTTTAGGGTTTGTTTTATTTTTGATAATGCAAATATAGGAAGAGTATTCGTTTCTATGGGTAACCAAGGTTACAATTCGCTATTTCATCTTTTTTATTGGGAATAAAATTCTGTTACGTCACATAAATAGTCTATTTTTATTACTTTTACCAACGAATATGGTAAAGGCAAAAAAACACTTAGGACAGCATTTTTTAATAGACGATAGCATTAGTTATAATATAGCAAATGCATTAAAAAACGAAAACAAATACACACACCTGATAGAAGTTGGTCCTGGTACTGGAGCACTTACAAAACATTTATTACAGAATAAAGACTTCATTACTGTTGCTGCTGAAATTGACAGAGAGTCTGTTGCTTATTTAAATCAACACTATCCAAATTTGTTGGTGTTAGAAGAGAGCTTTTTGAATTTAGACTTTGATTCTGTAACAGAGGGGAATATTGCGGTAGCTGGAAATTTTCCTTACAATATTTCGACTCAAATTTTATTTAAAGTGTTGGATGAGAAACATAGAGTTCCAGAAGTAGTTGGAATGTTTCAAAAAGAAGTAGCCGAAAGAATAGCTGAAAAACCAGGTTCTAAAAAATATGGTATTTTAAGTGTGTTACTTCAAGCTTATTACGATATCGAATATTTATTTACGGTAGATGCTTCGGCTTTTAATCCTCCACCAAAAGTCCAGTCAGGAGTTATTAGGTTGGTTAGAAACAATGTTGAAAAACTAGATTGCGATGAGAAGAGATTCAAACAAGTGGTTAAAACAGCTTTCAATCAGCGTAGAAAAATGTTGCGTAGTTCTCTAAAATCATTATTGTCTGATGAACTAAAAACAAAAGAGTTGTTTACAAAACGACCAGAACAATTAAGCGTTCAAGATTTTTATTGCCATTACCAATTTAATTTTTAAAGACGCTTAGGTCTAAATTTTAAAGGCTTTATTTTTACGGTTTTAGGTGTTTTAACGAATCGTTTTTTCGTGGTTGAAAATTTCTTTTACAGCTGCATTATACTTGTAAATAGATTTCGCTTTCTTGATTTTTTTTAATGTCTTGTGAGGGTTGTTAAACGTTGAAGAAAAATACTCCCAAAAATGAAACATTTTCATTGTTAAATGTTTTGGGCCTGAAAGCGATTCGGAATATTCTTGATACAGTCTATCGTGAAACTGTTGAAATAAGGCTAGTTTGTTTTCTGGATATTCAATAGTGTCTTTTTTTATCATACTCGGCAAGAATGGGTCAGATATTAAACCTCGTCCAATCATCCAATGATTTATTGTAGGAAAGCGCTCTTGTAGTTCTCTAAATACATTGACAGATGTAATATCTCCATTGTAATATAAAGTATGTTTTGTGGCATCTATGCATTTTTGAAAAGCAATTAAATCAACGCCTCCTTTATATAATTGTTTTCCTATTCGAGCATGAATCGCTATGTTTTTCAATGGATATTTATCTAAAATAGGCAATGTAGCAAGGATTTCATTACTATCATCATAGCCCATTCTCATTTTCATAGAAACCAAAATATCCGATTCGGAATGTACTCGCTCTAAAATAGCATCAATTTTGTCTGCTTCACTTATCAATCCAGCACCCATACCCCGTTTAGTTACCATAGGATAAGGACATCCTAAATTCCAGTTGAGTTCTTTATATCCTAATTTTTGAACATAATTAGAAACAAATAAAAACTCATCAGCATCGTTGGTCATAATTTGAGGTATAACCTCTAATTCCGAATTGTTTTCTGGTAAAATATCTCTTTCGTAAGCCGTTTTTACTACCAATTTTCCATTCAATCGAATATAAGGAGAATAGAAAGTGTCAATTCCTCCAAACAACTCGTTAAAAGCATTTCTAAATCTAAAATCGGTAAAACCCTGAAGAGGAGAAGAGAGTAAAGTGAAGCTCATAATGACAAAAGTACAAAATTTTAGAGCGGTTGGCTAACTCTGTTAGGAAATCCACCAACCGAACTTAGTTTTTATATCGGTCTATGTTTACATTCATTTTTAGTCTTATCTTTTTTCTAAAAATACAAAGTTTCATAAAAATGAGGTACTACCCTGTTGAGGACATATAACGCTCCAGCTATAAAGCGTAGAGTCGGTATGGTAGGCTAGGCTATGCTTTATAGCTTTTGTTGGGCTTAGTTATTTTTTAAATATTGATAATTTACTCTTTTTGTTTTTTCTCTATTATGGCTATCTGTGTATTTTACTATCACTCCATTTGAAACAATTTCGGTAATGGTACCATTAGTTTTAACACCATTAGTTTCAAATAATACACTGTCACCAACGCTAAAGAGATCTTGATTTGGATACTCGCTCTTTAAATTTGGATAATCCACATGCTTCTGTTTTGTTTTATTTGATTGTAAATCATGATATTCAAGTTTTACTCCATAGTAGTCAGTTGTTAATACTTTGCCAGACATCCATTCTTCATATTTTTTAAACCACACGGTATCCCCAATTTCAACAGCGGATTGTGATAATGGAGATTTCTTTATTTCTATATTTTTTTGAATGGAAAATAAATTGAATACTTCACGTGTATTTTCTAATGTTAAGGCATATTCTCCATCATCAATTGATGCTATCGTTATTAAATATGAAGTTTCCCCATACTTTTTAGCAGTAAACTGTATGTAGTCAATGTCCATGGTTTTACTACCACTAAAAGAGCCTAGTGATGCTACTTCTGCGCATCTTTTTTTCGAATCACTTTCCAGCTTAAATAAATTAATTATGGTTCTTGGATCAACCTTGTTACTTGAGTGCTTTACTATAAACTGTAAGTTTTCATTAGAATGAATAATAACATTAGAAACGCCTCCATTAACACAGCTTCTTGCTTTCACTTTTCCTAACCCAGTTACAATTAATGATGCATTAGCATTGGTTTTTGAGTAAGCCTTTTGCTTTTCCAGCTCTAGACCGTTTCCAATACTGTCATTTACATAAACTACATATCCTTCCCATTCAGGTTCTGGTATATTAATGTTTTGAGAGTATGTATAATTTACTGCAAGAAGTAATGTGATAATAATAGAAGTAGTTTTCATTTATGTTTATTTTTTTTTAATTCTGACTAACATTTCTGTATCGTTCTAAAAATCAATCGTTAGTGTTTTTGATTTTCAGCCTTTTTTTTCTTTTTTCCCTCTTTAAACGTTAACTTAAAGTAATTAATTTTCCTTCTTTTTCGAAATGAGAGGAATTATGCACAACATTGGCACAAACAAGAAATGCTTTCTACATTTTAGAAAATTAAATAACTGGCTGGAAGTTTAAATAAAAGGAATAGTAAAACATTAATCGAATACTATTTATTTTTAACCTTCTTTTTAACTTGTTCTTTAAAATTTATCCATCACTTCAGTCGTAACTCCCGTAGAAGAGAAACCTCCATCATGAAATAAATTTTGCATTGTTACATATTTTGTCAAATCGGAGAATAAAGAAACACAATAATTAGCACAATCTACCGCTCCTGCATTTCCAAGTGGACTCATTTTTTCTGAATAATTTATGAATTTATCAAATCCTTCTACTCCACTTCCAGCGGTTGTAACAGTTGGAGATTGAGATATGGTATTGATTCTTACTTTGTTTTTCAACCCATAATGATATCCAAAACTTCGTGTAATGGACTCTAATAAAGATTTTGCATCTGCCATATCGCTATAATCTGGAAAAATTCTTTGTGCAGCAATATACGTTAATGCTACTACCGACCCCCATTCACTTATTGCATCATGTTTCATTGCTATAGATAAGGTTTTGTGCAACGAAATAGCAGAAACGTCTAAACTTGTTTGATACCATTTATAATTTAAGTCCGTATAATGTTTCTTTTTTCTAACATTTGGAGACATTCCTATTGAATGTAATATAAAATCTATTTTCCCACCCAAAATTTCTTGCGCTTTCAATATTAGATTTTCTAAATCTTCTTCACTTGTTGCATCAGCTGGAATAATTTGAGAATTTGTAGCTTCTGCTAATTTGTTAATCTCTCCCATTCTCATAGCTATTGGTGCATTAGTCAAAACAAATTTAGCTCCTTGCTTGTGTGCTTGTTCTGCTACTTTCCAAGCGATGGACATTTCGTTTAACGCTCCAAATATAATTCCTCTTTTACCTTTTAATAATTCGTTAGCCATTGTTTTAGTCTGTTTAAAATTAAGTGACAAATATACTCAAATCTAAACTTTCATAAGCATTATTGTATAAGTTTATTAAAAAAACATTAATTTTGTCCTTTAATCTATTACAATTAATTATGTGGAAATTAGTATTACTTACAATAGGTCTTCTAGCTTTAGGTGTTGCAGGAATAGCGATAAAAATATGGGCAAAAAAAGACGGCAAATTCGCAGGTACTTGTGCGAGCAATAGCCCTATCTTGAATAACGGGAATGAGTCCTCTTGTACTGTTTGCGGAGCAAGACCAGATGAAATGTGCAAGAACTAATACTGGATTTTAAATTCAGATTCTATCTTTTTACGCTTCATAATTTTATTTGCAAAAGGTAACCCTATGTAAAAATAGAACAATACTAGACAACCTTTGGCATAG
Source organism: uncultured Flavobacteriales bacterium (assembly GCA_947311095.1). Taxonomy (GTDB): domain Bacteria; phylum Bacteroidota; class Bacteroidia; order Flavobacteriales_D; family Parvicellaceae; genus S010-51. The sequence goes on along the minus strand of CAMZKF010000115.1, from coordinate 23,001 downwards.
TTTTTTCGTTCTTTTATTATAAGAATCATAAATTTACGACTATGTCTAGAATAGAAAAAATAGCCTTTATTAGTAGTTTTTGGTCATTATTAAAAATTAAAGATCAATTAATTCAATTTGCCGATACAGATCTTGATGTTCTTATTGCTCAAATTACAAACAAAGTTAAATCCTCTCAAACAGACTCAAACGCTCTTTTGCATGTTTTTCACATGCCTATATTTTTAAATTAAAAGTCAGAAAACTTAAAATGGTAATCGACTAGATTAGACAATTATACCTGTTTAATTTTGACATTCGCTGAAAAAAAATAAACTATTTGTTAGGGAGTTTAAATGTTACCTTGGAATTAATGTCTCGGCTTGACAATATTTAGTGAAATGTAGTACGTTTTAATGTAGGTTTAGAATAGATTGTCTTGTTTAATTTTTTTTATTTAATATTCTCCGAAAAAGCCTATTTAAAAATTATATATTTGCGTAACTAAAAAAATAAAAAAAATATGAGTCAAAACAGACCACCAGAAATCGATCCCGAAAAATTAAAAAGAGTTGTAATTCCTGTAATATTATTAATTATGGCACTCGTTTTTGTTATAAAAAGTTCTATAACCATAAAAGCAGGAGAAGCAGGAGTTTTATTTCAAACTTTTGGAGGAGGAGTAAAAACAGACAAAACATTTAGCGAAGGCTTCCATGTATTAGCTCCTTGGAATAAAATGGTTGTTTATCCTACTAGGCAACAAGAGATTTTGGAAAAAATGAGAGTTTTATCGTCAAATGGATTAGATATTACAGTTGAAATCTCGACTTGGTTTCAATTGGATAAAAAAAACATACCTTCTTTACACAAAGAAAAGGGGAGAGGTTACATTGATGATATTGTAAAACCTGCTATTCGTTCTGCCACTAGAAGTGTAATTGGAAGATATACACCAGAAGAAATTTATTCTACAAAAAGAGATGCGATACAATCTGAAATATATGAAGAAACTAAAACTATTTTAGCGAAACAATATGTACAAACCAATGAGGTTTTGGTAAGAGATATTACGTTACCAAATACAATTAAAGACGCTATTGAAAACAAGTTGAAGCAAGAGCAAGAGTCATTGGAGTATGAATTTAAACTTCAAAAAGAACAAAAAGAAGCTAAGCGTATAAAAATTGCAGCAGAGGGAAAAGCAGAAGCAAATAGAATTTTAAATGCATCTCTAACACCAAATATTCTTAAAGAAAAAGGAATAGAAGCTACTTTAGAACTATCAAAATCTCCTAATAGTAAAGTTGTTCTTATTGGAAATAGAGATGGTATGCCGTTAATTTTAGGAGGAGAGTAAAATAAAAACAAAAAAAACAAAAAAAAGTGTTGGTAATTAAATAAAAGTTTATATCTTTGCCGACCATAAGGTTGGTGCCTTAGCTCAGTTGGTAGAGCACAGGACTGAAAATCCTGGTGTCCCTGGTTCGATCCCTGGAGGCACCACTAATCTAAAAAAGCTTATCGATTTCCGATAAGCTTTTTTTTTACTTTATAATTAGCTTACAAGTAGGAATGTATTTTTGATAGAGGTAAAAAAAGAGAATAATTCGGGTTAGACTTATAAGTTGTTTTCTGTCGGTTCGGAAAATTTTAGAATCAATTTACAAATGCTATTAGCATCTATACCTATAACTTTGTATAGTTCTTCATTTGTCCCATGTTCTATAAAAGCATCGTCGATTCCCATAAGTGTCATTTTTATTTTAAAATCTGTTGTCGCTAAAAATTCTAAAATAGCACTTCCTGTACCTCCAGCCTTTATACCATCTTCTACGACAACTAAATAGTTGTATTTTTTAAAAATTTCTAGTAAAAGTGTTTTGTCTAAAGGCTTTATAAATCGAATGTCGTAATGTGCGGGGAAAATATTTTTTTCATTTAGTTTTTCAATCGCTTTAGAAACTTCAATCGCTGTTTTTCCAATAGAAATAATCGCTATTTTTTTTCCTTTTTTCAATAAACTTCCTTTTCCTAGTCGAATTGGTTGAGCTGGAATTAGTTTTTTTAATGTGCCTCGCCCCCTTGGGTATCGAATTGCAATAGGCTGTTTTGCATTTGCATTTACCCAATGCATTGCATTTATCAACTCTTGTTCGTCTCTGGGAGAAATAACAATCAAATTAGGCAAAGCTCTAAGAAAAGAAATGTCAAAAATACCGTGATGGGTAGCTCCATCTTCTCCTACAACTCCAGCTCTATCAATACAAAAAACAACGGGAAGGTTTTGCAAGGCTACATCGTGCACTATTTGGTCGTATGCACGTTGTAAAAATGTCGAGTAAATTACACAAAAAGGGATTTTTCCTTGCGTTGCTAGTCCTGCGGCAAAAGTTACGGCATGTTGTTCTGCAATACCAACATCAAAAAAACGATTCGGAAATTTTTCTTTAAACCAATGTAGAGAAGAACCGCTCGTCATTGCAGGTGTAATTGCTACAATGTTTTTATTATGGATTGCTAAATCAACTAGTGTATAACCAAATACATCTTGATATTTTTTAGGGAAATCAGTACCTAAACTTAATCTTTCTCCCGATTTTACGTCAAATTTACCAGGAGCATGCCATATTGTAGGATTTCCTTTTTCTGCATACTTATAACCAAAGCCTTTTATGGTTTTGCAATGTAATATTCTAACTCCTTTCTTCTCTTTTTGTAATAAAAGTTCCTTGTAGATAGCTTCAAAATCATTGCCGTTTACAATTCCGTAATAATTTAAGTCTAAATCTTTGAATATATTATTAGATTTTTGATTTCTCAAACCATTTAAATGCTTGTCCAATGCTCCAACGCTATCATCTATTGATTGCTGATTGTCATTTATTATTACCAAAATATTAGCATTTAAATCACTTAAATTATTTAAGGCTTCAAAAGCCATTCCAGCCGTTAGTGCACCGTCTCCAATAATCGCTATGTGTTGTCTATCTTCATTTTTGTTTAATTTAGAAGCTACAGCCATTCCCATAATCGCACTTGTTGAAGTGGAAGAATGTCCTGTTCCAAAATTGTCGTATTGACTTTCGCTAATTCTAGGAAAACCCGAAATTCCATTTAGTATTCGCAGGGTATGAAAACTGTTTTTTCTTCCTGTAAGAATTTTATGAGCATACGCTTGATGTCCAACATCCCAGATTAATAAATCGTCGGGAGTATTGAATATAGAATGAATAGCTACACTAAGTTCTACTACTCCCAAACTTGCCCCGAAATGACCAGGGGTAACCGATAATTGTTTAATGATTTTAGCTCTAACATCTGTGCACAACGTTTTTAAATCTTTAATAGACAACGTTTTTAAATCTTTAGGAAAATTAATTTGCGACAGTATGGTTGTTTCTTTTTTCAAGGTTTGCAAAGTTAGCTTTTATTTTATTGCATTTAATTTTTTTTAGTAAAAAAAGTGAATCTACATTAGTCTCGGTACTTAGGCTTTTAGATTCTTTTTTTTTGACATTTAAGGATAGCCTTGTTAATAAATATTTTACATTCCCTCATAGCTCTCAGAAAAGTAAATTATTTTTGTTGGTACTCTTTTTGCGAATTAACTCAACTAATGATAAACTTTATATATAAAATAATAATAACAGGATTTTTGCTTTCAATTGCTGTCGTAAATTCCATAGCTCAAGACAGTTTAATGATTGACTCCGTTAAATATTTAGAGCCACAATTCAATTTATCTCCTGATTATTATCAAACAAGGTATAAAGAAACTGATTTACTGTACAAAATTGTTGATAATTGGGGGAATGGTTTTGATAGCCTTTATGGAACTCGTAACGTAAGACCTATTCTTCATGGGGTAGCGTACCGAGGAGGAGCAAATAATTATTATCATAAAACAAATAAAAGAAGCAATAGTAATCCTTTGCCCAACGATGGAATAGATAATTTATGCAAAGAAGGTTTTTCTCACTCCATTTATTTATATAAAAAAAATTGGGAAACAGCTCCTACAATAGATACTTGTAAATGTGTAAATGAGTCTAAGAATGTTTTAGAATACAATCAATTTGATTATTTTGATGATCAGCACGTTTACCAAATGCTAGAAATAGTATATAAAAGTGCAATAGATTCTACAGTAGGTCCTGTTTATTTACATTGTTGGAACGGTTGGCATGCTTCAGGTTTTATTTCAGCTATTATTTTGAAACAATTTTGTGGAATGAGCGATTTAGACGCAACTTCATATTGGGATTTAGGAACTGACGGAGCAAATACTAGCCCTCGCTATAATGCGATAAGAGAACGTATCAAAAACTTTAAGCCTTATTCTGAATTTTTATTAAAAGACAGTTTGCAAAATAGTATTTGTGTTTCAATGCCTATTGTAATCGATAAAAGTCAGCTTCACATTACAATCGAACATTTGGTAATTGTTCCTGAAGCTATTCCTGTCAATTCTATTTTAATTTTAGATCATGTAAAATTCTTGCCCAATAAAACAACTTTGGTTAATCCCAATGGAAACGAAGATTTAAAAAACGTAATAAAAGCTTTAGTAAAAAGTCCCGATTTAAAATTAGAAATAGGAGGGCATACCGATCGTTCTGGAAATGAAGTGAATAACAAATTACTATCTAAAATAGAGCTAAATATGTTTACGATTATTTGGTAAAACAAGGAATTTCGAGTAGCCGTCTAACGTATAGAGGCTACGGTTCTTCAAAGCCTGCTTATACCAACAGAACAAAAAGAGGTAGAGCTGCCAATAGAAGAATTGAAATAAAAGTACTGATGAAGAAAGAAGAATCGTCAGACAAACTCGTTGATGAAAAAGAAGATGCTTTTGACAACAAACAAAATGCTAGTTTAAAAGATTTGTTTCATAAAAAAGTAGGAGAGCCTTTGTTGTTAAATCATGTTGTTTTTGAGCCTAATATGTTTACTATCAATGATACCAACACTGTACAAGTAGATTCTCTTTTCGAACTATTAAAATACAACTCTTCGCTCAAAATAGAAATTATGGGTTACACCGACAAATCGGGAATTGAAGATAAAAACATTACCCTGTCAATCAATAGAGCTAAAGCGGTTTACGATAGATTAATCGAATTGGGGATTGAAGAAAATAGACTTTTCTTTTCGGGGTGTGGCTCTGAAAATCCCATAGCTCCAAATACTTATCGTTGGGGACGAGATTTGAACAGAAGGATAGAGATTGTGTTGCTCGAAAAATAAAAACAAGAATCTTTCGTTATTATATTTTTACGCTAATGAACCTCTATTCAAAAAAACAAACATGGAAATTAGCCTTAGTTGCTCTCGCTCTATTGATTGTAGGTGCTATTTTATGGTATTCAAGCTCTATAGCGCATAAAGTCCAAAAAGAAGAAAGACAAAAAGTAAAACTTTGGAGTGAAGCCATTAGAAAAAAAGCGGCTTTAATTCATGTAACCAACGAGGCTTTTAAAGAATTGGCTGAGCAAGAGCGTAAAAAAGTAAAGCTTTGGGTAAAAGCCACCAAAGAAATGCAAAAAGACTTAAAAGATTACAGTTTTGCATTATCTATTATTCAAAACAATAAAAGTATTCCCTTGATTCTTACAGATAAAAACAACAAGCCAATAACTAAAGCTAATTTAGAGGTTGAGAATGAGGATTCATTATTTGTTTTGATTAATAAATGGAAAAAAGAAAATCTTCCAATTGAGATTACATTTTCAGGAAATAATTTACAACGAATATATTACACCAATTCTAAAAAATATTTTGAACTTCAAGATAGAAGAAATGAATTAATAGAGGCTTTTAATAATGATTTGGTAAAGAATACAGCCATGGTTCCTGTTGTATTTATAAAAGAACCTTCGGAAGAAATGATTGCAACGAACCTTAAAGAGGTTGATATAGACAAAGAAGGAGGAATTAAAAAATTGGTTCAAAAAATGAGTCTTGAAAATAAGCCTATAAAAGTCAAATTATCTGAAAAAAACTTAGGGAAAGTGTATTTTCAAGAGTCCTTAACATTAAAACAATTAAGGTATTTTCCTGTTGTAATGCTAGTTGCGATTGGTGTGTTTTTAATTGTTGCTTATTTTTTGTTTAGTACTTTTAGAAGAGCCGAACAAAATCAAGTTTGGGTAGGAATGGCAAAAGAAACCGCTCATCAATTAGGTACGCCGCTGTCTTCTCTTATGGCTTGGGTTGAATTGTTGAGGATGCAAGGTGTAGAAGAGACATCTTTACAAGAAATGGACAAAGATATTAGACGGCTTGTTACGGTCTCTGACCGATTTTCAAAAATAGGGTCTGAAACTAAATTAATAGAAGTTAATTTTTATGAATCAGTACAACAGAGTGTTGCTTATTTGCAAACGCGGGTTTCTAAAAAAATCAGTTTTAATTTTGAGTGTGAAGATAAAAGGATAAGATCAAATCTTAACCTACCTCTTTTTGAATGGGTTATAGAAAATCTAACTAAAAATGCCGTTGACGCTATGGGAGGAGTAGGGGTGTTAAAGTATAAGATAAAAAAAGAGGGTAAAACAATTGTCTTGGATATATCTGACACGGGAAAAGGTATTACTTCGAGTAAATTAAAAACTGTTTTTGAACCAGGTTTTACAACTAAAAAAAGAGGTTGGGGACTCGGTTTATCTCTCGCCAAAAGAATTATAGAAGAACATCACAATGGCAAGATTAGTGTGTTAAAATCATCAGATAAAGGAACTACGTTTAGAATTGAATTAAAATCTATCTAATTGAAAGTCCTTAGCGTTTTAAAAAAAAATATATCTTTGTTAGTTCCGACAAAAAAAAGGAAAATAATAGGTGAAAGACATTAATCAACTTATATCTAAATTAGATGCTTTTATTAGAAAGTTCTATATCAATCGCCTCATTAAAGGGGGGATTTATAGTCTTGCTTTGCTCTTTGGCTTTTTTATCTTTTTTGTAGTGATTGAATATTTTTCAAACTTTGATGTTTTAGGACGTTCCATTATTTTTTATAGCTACCTTACATTAGCGAGTGGTGTATTGATTTTTTATATCTTAATACCTTTATTCAAACTTTATAGAATAGGAAATGTTATTTCTCATGAACAAGCAGCTAATATTGTAGGAAGTCATTTTAGTGACGTGAAAGATAAATTATTAAATACCTTACAACTATCTAATAGGGCTGTAAACATGCCTCCAGAACAACTTAGTTTAGTCAATGCTAGCATCGATCAAAGGATTAATCAATTAGAACCTATATCTTTTAATGCTGCTATTGATTTTTCAGAGAATAAAAAATACTTAAAGTTTTTAATTATTCCTTTCCTTATTTTTGGGGCAATTTCACTTTGGAATTTAAAAATTATTACCACTAGTACCGACAGGTTATTAAATCACAATACTGAAATAATATCTGAAGCTCCTTTTCAATTTATTGTAAAAAACAAGAAGTTAGAAGTATTGCAACAAGAAAATTTTGATTTAGAAGTAAAAGTAACAGGCGATTACATTCCTAGATCCATTTATATTGTTGTTGGTGGACGAAAACAAAAGTTGGCTAAAATAAGTAATACTGAATTTTCATATACCTTTAGAAATATAAACGAAACCCAAAAATTTAATTTTGAAGCCGAGGGATTTCAATCAAAAACATACACTTTAGTAACAATTCCAAATCCTACTTTAATCGAATTTGAAGTCAGATTAGACTACCCTAGTTATACGCAACAACAAGATAAAACGATTGAAAATATAGGCGATTTAGTTATACCAGAAGGGACAAAAGTAAAGTGGAATTTTAAAACTAAAAACACCGATGAGGTTTCTTTGCGTTTCTCAGACTCGATTATTCATTTAAAAACAAAGAATAAAAAAGATTTTGAATTTAAAAAACAATTTTATAAGAATAATTCTTATACTATTCTTACTAAAAACAAATTCACAGTTAGTAAAGATTCTATAGCCTATTTTGTAACCACAGTAAAAGATAAACGACCATCAATTTCTGTTACAGAAACTAAAGATTCTGTTAATACGTTTGTGCGTTATTTTAACGGTTCCATTTCCGACGATTATGGATTTACAAAACTTCAATTTAAGTATAGAATTGTAGAAGAAAAAAGCAGTTCTAAATATGTTAGTGCCAATTTACAGGTTAGCAAAAAATACAATAAAGAAACGTATTTCCATTTTATAGATTTTACAACATTAGAATTGAAACCAGGAAATAAAATTGAATATTTCTTTCAAGTTTGGGATAACGATAAGATAAATGGAGCGAAATCTTCTAGAACACAAACAAAAGTTTACAATATTCCAACTCAAAGCGAATTGGCAGATAAGGCAGTTCAAGAAAATAAAGAAATAAAAGATGACCTTAACAAAAGTTTAGAAGATGCTAAAAAACTGAAGGACGAACTGAAGGATATTAAGAAAAAACTATTAGAAAAACAAAAGCCTGACTGGCAAGATAAAAATCGATTAGAAAAATTTTTAGAACATCAAGAAGCGTTGCAAAACCAATTAGAAAACATTCAACAACAAAACAAAACAAATCAATTTGAAAAAAATGAATTAAGTGAGCAAGAACAAGAAATTTTAGAAAAACAAGAGCAATTAAATAAACTGTTTGATGAGTTGATGACCGATGAAATGAAAAAACTTTATGAAGAACTTCAAAAAATGATGGAGGAAATGAATAAAGACAAATTGCTTGAAAAAATAGATGATATAGAAATGGATAACGAAGAGGTTTTGAAAGAATTAGATCGCTCGTTGGAACAGTTTAAACAACTAGAATTTGAAGAAAAGTTAAAAGACATTACCGAACGATTAGAAGAGACAGCTAAAAAACAAGAAGAACTATCTGAAAAGACTAAAAATAAAGAAAAATCTAATTTTGAATTAAATAAAGAACAGGAGAAATTAAATGACGAGTTTGATAAAATTCAGCAAGAAATGGATGAATTGGATCAACTAAATGAAGAACTAGACAAAAAACATGAGCTTGGAGATACTCAAGAACAAGAAGATAATATAGATAAAGATCAAAAGCAAAGTCAAGACGAATTAGGAAATAAAAAAAATAAAAAAGCGGCAAAATCTCAAAAAAGTGCAGCCGAAAAAATGCAAGAATTAGCTCAAAAAATGAGTGATATGCAAGCCAAGGAAGAGGAAGAACAGTCGGAAGAAGACATGCAAGCATTAAAACAATTGTTAGAAAATTTAATTGATTTTTCATTCGAACAAGAAGAGGTAATGTCTAGTTTTAAACAAATAAATTCAAAAGATCCTAAATATGTAAAATTAGGACAACAGCAACGCAAATTAAAAGACGACGCTCAATTACTCGCCGATTCGCTGTTTGCATTAAGTAAAAGAGTTGCTCAATTGAGTCCTTTTATCAATAAAGAAGTCTCGGAAATGAATAATAGCATAAATGAATCTTTGAAATATATTTCTGACCGAAAAACCAGTAGAGCCAGAGCAAAACAACAATATACCATGACTTCAGCCAATAACCTCGCATTACTATTTGACGAAGCTTTACAGCAAATGCAAGCACAAGCAAAAAACAGTAAGCCTGGAAGTGGAAGTTGTAACAAACCAGGAGGAAGTGGAAAAGGAAAACCGTCTGCCCAAAGCATGAAAAATATGCAAAAAAAGATGGAAGAGCAACTTAAAAAGATGAAAGAAGCAATGGAAAAAGGCAAAAAACCAGGAGGAAAGAAACCGGGGGATAAGCCTGGAGACAAATCAGGCAATAAACCAGGAGGGAAAGAGGGGCAAGGAGGTGCTCCAGGAGGAAATCAACCGTCGAGTAAAGAATTTGCAAAAATGGCGGCTCAACAACAAGCTTTAAGAAAACAGATTCAAGATTTATCGAGAAAAATGAACGAAGATGGAAGTGGAAAAGGAAATGGACTAAAAGAAATAGCGAAAGATATGGAAAAAGTCGAAGAAGACTTAATTAACAAACGCATAAATGCAGAGACTATAAAACGACAACAAGACATTACTGTTCGAATGTTGGAACACGAAAAAGCCCAACGAGAACAAGAATATGACAATAAAAGAAAAAGTAATGAAGCAAAAAATCAGAAATTTAGTAACCCTACGCAATATAATGAGTATAAGAAGCGAAAAGAGAAAGAAATTGAACTATTAAAAACAATTCCTCCCTCGCTAAAACCTTACTATAAAAATAAAGTAAACGAGTATTTCGAAAGAATAGAAAAATAAGACTAAAGCTAATTTAAGTTTTAGAATTGAAACCAATTTTTGACTCATTACTTTAAAAATACGTTATTACTATGCAAACAGAATTACTTTCCTACGCACAAGAAATAAATTTTTCGTCAAAAGCTGACAACATTCATTTAGTTGAAAAGCTGGTAGATGAAGTATGTGAAGAATTACATGTACGAGAAGACAATTATGGTAATATTTTAATAGCTTTAACCGAAGCTGTTAATAATGCTATTCATCATGGAAATAATTTAGACCCCACAAAAAACACTTCGGTAAGTTGTACTACAAAAGAACATAAAATTTTGTTCAAAGTCGAAGATGAAGGTAAGGGGTTTAATTTTTATAACTTACCAGATCCTACTAGTCCTGACAACATCGAAACTCCAAATGGGAGAGGGATTTTCTTAATGAAAAACTTAGCCGATGAAATTAATTTCGATAAAGAAGGTAGGGTTGTAGAACTGGCTTTTCATATTTTAGATGATTGAGCTTTTTTGAAAAGAGGGTATAGCCTGAATGTATGAAGAATACTTATTCTTTTTTTGAAAAGTTATGCCATTTCAAAGTTAACTAGAACTGAAATAAAGAATATTAAAATAGAACATTAAATCACATGCTCAATATCCCCGATTTATCTAAAATTATTTTTATCGATATAGAAACAGTTCCTGTTATTTATAATTTTAACGATTTAGATGAACGAGGGCAATATTTGTGGAATAAAAAAACAAAGTTCCTACAAGAAAGAGAAGATAAAACCGCCGAAGAAACATACGAAAAAGCGGGAATTTATTCTGAATTTGCAAAAGTAGCCTGTATTTCCATCGGTTTGGTCGTTGAAAAGAATGGAGAAAAACAAATTCGGTTAAAATCTTTTGCCAATACTAACGAAAAAAAGTTGTTACAAGAATTTTTAGACTTAATTACCACTAGTTTTAATGTGGTAAGTAATATGTTTTGTGCCCACAATGGAAAAGAATTTGATTATCCATTTATAGCTCGTAGAATTTTAATTAACGGTTTGAAATTGCCGAACATACTAAATACAGCAGGAAAAAAGCCTTGGGAAATAAAGCATTTAGATACCATGGAATTGTGGAAGTTTGGTGATTATAAACATTATACTTCTTTAGAATTATTGACTTATGTATTTAATATTCCAACACCAAAAGATGATATTGACGGAAGTCAAGTCGCAAAAGTTTTTTATGAGGATAATGATTTGGACAGAATAATAATTTATTGTGAAAAAGATGTAATAGCAACAATTCAACTTTTTTTGAGGTATCAAGGATTACCTTTAATAGACGATGATTTTATAATAAGCACCTAAATAGATTTTATGCTTATGCGCCTCTTTCCCCAAAGGAAGATAAGTTTAAAATTTGAACGAAAATTAAGGGCACTTTTTCCGTCTTGGGGAAACAAGCGGATAAGCATTATAGATTTTACACCAGTTCAATATTAATTAGGTATTAATGCGCAATGAAAGTATTTATCAACAAATAAAAAAAATGTATTTACCAATAGAGTATAATCAACCGTTATTTCGTCCACCTAGTGAAGCCAAATCGTTAATTCTTCAAGTAACAATAGGTTGTAGTAATAATGAATGTGCATTTTGTGAAATGTATAAAAGTAAAAAATTTACCGTTCGTAAATTCGAAGAAATTCAAAAGGAAATTAACAAGGTTTCGGCATTAAATATTCCTGTAAGAAAAGTGTTCTTAGCTGATGGCGATGCGTTTGTTTTGTCTTCAAAACGTCTAATTAGAATAGCTAAAGAGATAAAAGAAAAACTGCCAACTGTACAAAGAATTTCAGCTTATGCCTTGCCTAGCAACATAAATACAAAAACAATAGAAGAGTTAATAAACTTGAAAAAGGCAGGAATTGAGATGTTGTACGTAGGAGTAGAATCTGGAGACGATAATGTTTTAGATATGGTTTCTAAAGGAGAAACATTCAACTCAACTAAAACAGCTTTATTAAAATTAAAAAAAGCGGGAATTAAAGCTTCTGTAATGATATTGATTGGTTTAGGAGGTGGAGCTTTCAGTCGTCAACATGCGATAAATTCGGCAAAATTAATAAACGAAACGCAACCAGAATTTGCATCAACTTTAGTATTGACTTTTTATGCGGGGATTGAGCATTTTAAATCGCAATTCAAAGGAAGTTATATCGAAATGAATACCAAAGAGCTGTTAGAGGAGTTGCGTTTGTTTATACAAAACTTAGAACTTGAGAATGCCGTTTTTAGAAGTGATCATGCCTCCAATTATTTAGTGTTGAAAGGTAAGTTGGGAGCTGACAAAGAACTGTTTTTACAACAACTGAACGAGGCAATAAAAGGAGAAAGAAAAATTAGACCTGAGTGGATGAGAGGTTTGTAACTTTTTGTCTTAGTGTTAAAGCTTCCAGTTCTAATAGATAATCGTGTTGTAAATCGGGGTGCATTTTCGAGATGTTCTTATTTATTAATGTCATTTGACGCTCGTATATATTGACTAAAATAGTATTGATGTTGCTACTAATATTTAAGTCTGATATTTTTTTACAGAAATAAAGTAATAATTCAATTTCAGTTTCTTTATTTTTTGAAAATTTCGCATATTTTTTTACTAAGCGTAAAATTTTTCGAACACTTTTATTGGTAGAGAAATACCTTGTTACATTTATTGTTTCAAATAAAATATCGACTTCTATTTTTACGTTGTTAATGTAGCTTGTTTCATCATATTTTTCAAATAAATGATAAGATAATAATTCTTTGTTGTCTTTTTTATATTTGGCTAAAGTGAGAACAACTTCTGTTAATTCCTCTTTAGTAAATGACTTTAATTCCTTTTTAAATTGACTGATAGTAGCTATTTGCATAAAAAATATAATTTAGAATATTCAAAGTTAAATACTTTATAAATATAAAAAAGAATAATGATACGAAAATACAATCTGTAATCATTCTAAATAAGCGTATTGAATCTTCTTATACATGTATTCAGAATTGAATTTAATTATATTTGCAACTGAAAAAAAAAGAAAACTATGTTATCAAGTATAATTTTTATTCTATTATTAATCGGAGCTGGAGTATTTTTTGGTAAAAATGTAAAGCGAATAGCAAGTAATATAAAGCTTGGGAAAGATTTAGATAGAACCGATAATCCAAAGCAGCGTTGGAAAAATATGGCAAAGATTGCTCTCGGTCAAGGCAAAATGACGAGAAGACCCGTAGCAGGAATATTACATATTTTAGTTTATGTTGGTTTTGTTATAATCAATATAGAAGTGTTAGAAATCATAATAGATGGAATAACAGGAAATCATAGAGTATTTGCAGGCGCAGGCTCATTATATAGTTTTTTAATTGGTTTTTTTGAAATTTTAGCTTTTTTAGTTTGGATTTCGTGTATTATATTCTTTATAAGAAGAAATGTTATAAAAATAGACAGATTTCACAAACCTGAAATGAAAGGTTGGGCATTTGATGACGCAAACATTATCTTACTTTCTGAAATTGTTCTAATGACAGCTTTGTTTACAATGAATGCATCCGATTCCATTTTACAGGCTAGAGAAGTTCACCATTATATAGAAGCAGGTTCATTTCCTATCAGTCAAGTGTTAGTACCCTTTTTAGATGGGCTATCAACAGAATCATTAATTTTTATAGAACGAACGGCGTGGTGGTTTCATATTATTGGAATATTTGCTTTCTTAAATTTCTTACCTTATTCTAAACATTTTCATATTTTATTGGCTTTTCCCAATACTTACTACGCAAACTTAAACGCTAAAGGTAAATTCAATAATTTAACAGCAGTTAAAGATGAAGTGGAAAAGATGTTTGATCCAAATTTTGATCCATATGCGGCACCAGAAGAAGGCGTTGAAGAAGCTGAGCCAGAACGTTTTGGAGCTAAAGACGTGCTTGATTTAACTTGGAAACAAATTATGGATTCATATACCTGTACCGAATGTGGAAGGTGTACCGATTCATGTCCTGCTAATAAAACAGGGAAAAAATTGTCACCTCGTAAAATAATGATGAATGTTCGCGATAGAATAGAAGAGATAGGAGATGATGTAAGAAAAGCGAAGAAAGAAGGTAAAGAATTTGATGATGGGAAATCATTGTTAGGAGACTACGTTAGCGAAGAAGAAGTATGGGCTTGTACAAGTTGTAATGCCTGTGTGATGGAATGTCCAATCAATATAGACCCTTTAAGTGTTATAATCGATTTGAGAAGGTATTTGGTAATGGAAGAATCAAAAGTTCCTAGCGAATTAGCAGGAATGCTAACCAACATAGAAAACAATGGAGCGCCTTGGCAATTCTCTCCATCAGACAGATTGAAATGGGCAATAGAAGACTAAATTAATCCGTTTTAAAGTCATTTTAAATAGGAACATTCTTTATAATATAACAGGAGAAACATGAGTGAAAAAATAAAAGTACCAACAGTAGCAGAAATGGTCGCAGCTGGAGAAACGCCAGAAATTTTGTTTTGGGTAGGATGTGCAGGAAGTTTTGACGATAGAGCAAAAAAAATAACAAAAGCAGTCGTAAAACTTTTACACCATGCTAATATTAAATTCGCCGTTCTTGGTACGGAAGAATCTTGCACTGGGGATCCAGCAAAAAGAGCAGGGAACGAATTTACTTTTATGATGCAAGCCGTACAAAACATTCAGGTCTTGGATAGTTATAAAATAAAACGAATTGTAACTGCTTGTCCTCATTGTTTTAATACTATAAAAAATGAATATCCAGAATTAGGAGGAGTATATGACGTTGTTCATCATTCGCAATTAATAAATACCCTACTAAAAGAAGGTAGAATAAAAATAAAAAACGGAGGAGATTTTAAAGGGAAAAAAATAACTTTCCATGACCCTTGTTATCTTGGTAGAGCCAACGACGTTTATGAAGCTCCAAGAGAGTTGCTTTCTAAGTTAGATAGTGAACTTGTAGAAATGAAAAACTGCAAATCAAAAGGTTTGTGTTGTGGAGCTGGAGGAGCTCAAATGTTTAAAGAAGCAGAAAAAGGAGACTTGGAAATCAATGTAAAACGAACAGAAGATGTGCTTGAAGTAAAGGCAGATGTAGTAGCTACTGGTTGTCCGTTTTGTAATACAATGATGACCGATGGAGTAAAACATTTTAATAAAGAAAACGATATTGAAATTTTAGACATTGCAGAAATGATAGCAAATGCAGCTGATTTATAATAGAAAAACTAAAAGAATAAAAAAAGCCAAAGGATTACTTTGGCTTTTTTTTGTTTTAAAATAGAAGCCTAGGGCAGATATAGATAGAGAAAAAGAAACTATTTAGTCGCATTTCAATGTTGTTTTGGTGTTATTAATGAATGCAAATTAAAGTTATAATCAATTTATTGAGTGTATTTTAATTGGCAGTTGGTATTATTCTTACCTTTACATTAAAATGAATTAAAAAAAAGATTTTATGATGGAAATTACAGACGCACGTTTTACGATAAGTAATACCGATTATCGGAAATGTCCAGAGCCCAATAGACCAGAGTATGCTTTTATAGGACGATCGAATGTCGGAAAGTCTTCTTTAATTAATATGCTTGTAAATAGAAATGCTTTAGCAAAAACCTCAGGAAAACCAGGGAAAACACAGTTGATAAATCATTTTTTAATCAATAAGGAATGGTATATCGCCGATTTACCAGGGTATGGATATGCAAAAGTTTCAAAAAAGAGTAGGGAAAAGTTTCATAGTTTTACAGTTGAATATTTAAAATATAGACCTAATTTGCAATGCGTATTTGTTCTTGTAGATGCTAGGATTGCTCCTCAAAAAATAGACTTGGACTTTATGGAGTTTTGTGGTGTGAAAGAAATTCCATTTGTAATTTGCTTTACAAAAACCGATAAATTGAATCCTACGTCAATGAAAAATGCAATTAATAAATATAAGGAGAAAATGTTTGAAACTTGGGAAGAGATTCCTCAAATATTTATAAGTTCAGCAGTAAACAAAAATGGTCAAGAAGATATTTTAAATTTTATTGAAAATATAAATAAATCATTTGTAAAATAGAGAACAGAAATTTAAAACTAACATTTATCAGTAAATAGTCTTTTTTAAGCATAAAGAATTAGATAGTTAATAAAATTATTTACATTTGTATCACTAAAATTATTTAAACTAATAAACACACATAAAAATGTCAAAATTTAAAGCTGAGATTGAAGCTTTCATGGATAAAGTGAAAGCTAAAAACGGTCATGAGACTGAATTTTTACAAGCTGTAGAAGAAGTAGCGGAAGTAATAATCCCCTTCATTGCAGATAAACCTCAATATCAAACGGCGAAAATTCTAGAAAGAATGGTCGAGCCAGAAAGAACTATAATTTTTAGAGTTCCTTGGTTAAACGATAAAGGAGAAACAGAAATAAATAGAGGATTTAGAGTTGAGTTTAATTCGGCAATAGGACCTTATAAAGGAGGTTTAAGATTTCACCCAACGGTTAATTTATCAATATTGAAATTTTTAGGATTCGAACAAGTCTTTAAAAACTCTTTAACAACACTTCCAATGGGAGGAGGAAAAGGAGGTTCTGACTTTGATCCTAGAGGAAAGTCAGACAATGAAGTGATGCGTTTTTGTCAATCATTTATGACAGAATTATCAAGACATATTGGACCTAATACCGATGTTCCAGCAGGAGACATAGGAGTAGGAGGTAGAGAGATAGGGTATATGTTTGGACAATACAAAAGAATTAGAAATGAATTTACAGGTATTTTAACAGGTAAAGGGTTAAACTGGGGAGGTTCTTTAATTAGACCAGAAGCAACAGGTTACGGAACCGTATATTTTGCTAAAGAAATGTTGGCAACAAAAGGCGATAATTTCCATGGAAAAACAGTTGCTGTTTCAGGATCTGGAAATGTAGCACAATATGCTATAGAGAAAGTTTTAGAATTAGGAGGTAAAGTGATTTCAGCTTCTGATTCTTCGGGATACATCACTGTCGAAAATGGGTTTACCACAGAACTTTTAGATTTCTTGAAAGAGTTGAAAAATGTAAGAAGAGGAAGAGTCAAAGAAATGGCAGATAAATTTAATGATGTTACATTTCACGAAGGAGAACGACCTTGGTCAGAAAAAGTAGATATAGCTTTACCTTGTGCGACTCAAAATGAATTGAATGGAGAGGAAGCAAAAACATTGTTAGCTAATGGGTGTATTTGCGTTGCAGAAGGAGCTAATATGCCTTCGACTCCAGAGGCAGTTGAAGTATTTCACAATGCTAAAATCTTATTCTCACCAGGAAAAGCATCTAATGCTGGAGGTGTAGCAACGTCAGGATTAGAAATGTCTCAAAATTCACTAAGTATGAATTGGACAGCAGAAGAGGTTGATGATAAATTACATAACATCATGATTTCTATTCATAAACAATGTGTAGAATATGGAACAGAAGGAGATTATACCGATTATGTAAAAGGAGCTAATATTGCTGGATTTGTAAAAGTAGCAGACGCAATGATAGATCAAGGCTTAGTTTAAGTTATATAAAATAACACTTTTTTAATAAAACCTCAATCGAATTATTTCTTTTGGGGTTTTCTTTTTATTACCTTTGAAGTAATGCAGCGAAAAACAATTAAAAGATTTTTATTTTGGATAAGACTTAAGCGAGTCTTTGATTTGTTGCCGAATGTTTTGAAAAAAAAATTCAGCTACGTATCCATTATTATTGTAGTTAATACGGTGCTAGATCTTTTTGGAATAGCATTGTTTATTCCTTTATTAATGATTTTGTTAGATGATAATTATATTGAAAAATATAAAGTATTATCTAATATTCATAGCGCTATACCTTCTGTAACAGTTAATCAATTTACTATAATTCTGTTGAGTATTTTACTTGGTGTCGTTATTCTTAAAAATATTGTATCAACGCTTATTTCAAAATTACAAACAAGGTTATTGTTTGATGTTCAAACCGAAATTTCAGCCCTTACCTTACAGTCGTTTTTGGAATCTAATTTGTTGAATTTAAAAAAGCAAAACTCCAATAAAATAATCTGGGATGTAACGGTTCTTCCTATGTATTTTACACGCTTTTTAGTAATGCCTCTAATTACTTTTGTCAATGAAATTTTGATTGTAATAATAATAGGAACTACATTATTAATGATTAATCCGAAATTAGTTATTATACTCATAACAATACCAATCGCTTATGTTTTTTATTCAATTACAAATAAAAAGTTACACCAATATCAAAAAAGGTTGGCTCAGATTTCTCCAATATTGAATAGTTTAACCCAACAAGCTGTTTTTGGTTATATTGATATATTATTAACCCAAACAAAAGACAGTTATTTAGCTCGTTATAAAAAATACCAAGAAGAATATAAAATCTTGAATACGAATGTTTTTACCTATATTTTTATTCCAGCTAAAATAATAGAAACTACAGCAATACTAGTTGTTATTTTGTTGATTGTAATAGGTATTGTTTTTAATGATGATAAAGAGTCCGTTATTAGTTTTTTAGGGTTGTTTGCTATTGCAGCTTACCGTTTAATCCCTTCGTTTAATAGAATTACAGTCGCTTTAATCAGTTTTAGAAGCTATCAATATACTTTAAATAGGTTAGAAAAATTGTTGAAAAACATAGATTTTGACCGTAAGAAAAAACAAGCAAATGTAGCTGATTTTACATTTGATAAAGCAATAAATTTAAAAAACATCTATTTTGAATATAAAGCCAATATCCCTATTATTTCAGGTGTTTCATTTCAGGTAAAAAAAGGCGAACACGTTGGAATAATAGGAAAGTCAGGTTCAGGAAAATCAACCTTAATGAATATTATTTTAGGTGTTATCACCAACTACCAAGGAGATATATTAGTCGATGACGAAAAAATAACAACCTCTAATATTCATCATTGGTTTAAGAAAATAGGCTATGTTCAACAAAATATATTTTTAATGGACGGAACTATAATAGAAAATATAGCATTTGGTAAAACGGGAGACGAAATAGATTTGAAAAAGGTAAATAAAGCAATAAAAGAAGCTAATCTTACTGCGTTTATAAATGAGTTGCCAAATGGAATAGAAACCAAAGTTGGCGAGTTAGGAAACCTTATTTCGGGAGGGCAAAAACAACGAATAGGAATCGCAAGAGCAATCTATGCAGATTCTGAAATTCTATTGTTAGATGAAGCTACATCTTCGTTAGATTCAGCAACAGAATCACAAATAATAGAAACGTTAAATGAATTGTCTAAGACCAATAAAAAAATGACAATTATAACCATAGCTCATCGTTTATCAACTTTAAAATATTGCACTAAAATTATAGATTTAGAAAATGGAGGGGTTGAAACGAGTTATGAAAAATTAATGCACAATTAATACGATAGAGCGTGAGTAGAATAGATATATTAAACCTTGAATGGCCTAATTCAGAAAGAGATTTAAATATTTCTACTCCAGTACTGGTTTACTTGAATAAAGTGTTTGGTTACACTGTTGTTTCCAAAAATATATATAATGGGCTATTTTATTTAAAATATTACAAGCCTAAGGTTTTATTGCTTTCCAATGCAATAGGAGCTGAAATAAACTATATTGTTTCAAAATATGCGTATTTATCAGGTGTTAAAGTTGTAACATTAACTTCTGAAGGTAATTTTGTGAAAGGAGATTTAGCTCAGTTTTTATGGGGGTGGAATAAGGAAAAGGTTTTTTATCACCATTTACAAAACGTATGGTCGAAACGAGCATTAGAGTTAGCAATTGAAGAATATTCTGAGTTTAGCGAAATCGGTTTTGTAGGAGGTGCTCCAGGTTTTGATAAATATAAACTTTTTAAACAACTAGAGAAAACTGCCTTTTTGAAGAGTCATAAAGAATTAAAAAAATATAAACATATTGTAGGTATTACCTCTTATGGCTTTTTTGAACACTTACAAAATGAAGCTTACGCTAAAAAACATAAAATAAATGAACGTTATGGAGATGAGCAAATTAAAATGTATCATAAAGATTTTAAAGTTTTAGAACAGATTTATCGGCAGTTAATAACGGAAAATAAGGATATATTATTTGTAATAAGACTTCATCCTATTTCTCCAAATGTAGAAAAAACAGAATTTAAATATTGTTATAAATTGCCCAATGTTTTTGTGTCAAATCCAAGTAATGCTTCTCAAAGAACGTTTAATAATTCGTTGTCAATAACCGAATGTATTTCTGTCTCTGATATTTGGATAGCCTATGAAAGTACAACAATGCTTGAAGCATGGTTGCTTAATAAACCTACAATTGTAATCAATCCAACGAGGTATGACCTTAAAAGAGAACAGAATTATAAAGGAGCTTTAAAAACAAATACCATCGAAACGTTGAACGAAAAAATAAAAGCAATTCTTAACAATGAACTTTTAGAAGTCAAAGCATTAGCTTCTGTTCGTAAGCAAATTATAACAGATACGATAGGATTTGATGATGGGAAAAATCACAAACGGATAGCTATAAAAATTAACGACTTTATAAAATCGATAACGAAACAAGAGATTGATACAAAAAAGATTCCTATTGGATTAACTTTTAAGCATGTTTTGGATTACAAAAAACAGAAAAGTAAACTCTATCAGTGGTACAACCCGCATGTTGTTCAAGTTTATAAACAAAAGGATGACGAGAATTTTAAAAAAATATTTAAGCGCTACGAAAAAGTAATAACCAAATAATTATCAGCATTAAGAAATAAATAGTATTTTTATAAATACAAAATTTAAGCAGAAGAAATACAATGAAAAAATTTACTCTAAATAATAAGTCAGTATTAATAACAGGAGGAACGGGGTCATTAGGGAAAGCATTAACACGCCGTATCTTTAGTCAATATCCAGATGTAAAAAGATTAGTAATATTCTCTAGGGACGAACAAAAACAATTTGTGATGGCTCAAGAATTTCCCAATACTAAATATAAAGCAATTCGCTATTTTATAGGAGACGTTAGAGATGCTAGTCGTTTGGAACGAGCAATGAAAGGCATAGATTACGTGATTCATGCCGCAGCTATGAAGCACGTACATTTGGCAGAATACAATCCTATGGAATGTATAAAAACAAATATATTAGGAGCTGAAAACGTAATAAATGCTTGTTTAAATACAGAAGTAACTGATGTTGTTGCACTTTCAACCGATAAAGCCGCAGCGCCAATAAACCTTTATGGGGCAACAAAGTTAGCTTCGGATAAATTATTTGTCGCAGCCAATAATATAAAAGGAGATAATAAAATTAAATTTTCTGTTGTAAGATATGGGAATGTAATGGGGTCTAACGGTTCTGTTATTCCTTTTTTTATGAATAAAAGGAAAGAAGGTTTTCTACCAATTACCGATAAGACAATGACACGTTTTAACATTACTTTAGAAGGAGGTGTTGATATGGTTATGCATGCTTTAGAAACTGCTTGGGGAGGCGAAATATTTGTGCCAAAAATAGCATCTTATCGCATTACAGATATCGCAGAAGCAATAGCTCCAAGTCTCGAACATAAAGAAATAGGAATAAGACCAGGAGAAAAAATACACGAAGAAATGATTACTTCTTCCGATTCATTTTATACCTATGATTTAGGAAAGTATTATGCAATAATACCAAGTGTTCCTATTTGGAATGTGTCAGATTATGTGAGTCATTTTAATGCAAAACCCGTAAAAAAAGGTTTTATTTATAACTCTGGAGATAATGAAGAATGGGAAACACCAGATTCGTTAAGAATTCTAATTATGGAACATTTAGATCCTAATTTTAAACCTCAGTAATTATGGGTGAATTTTCGATTCCTTATGGAAGACAAAATATAGGTCAAGACGACCTTGATGCGGTAGCAAATGTCTTACAAGCAGATTTTTTAACGCAAGGTCCAAAGGTAAAAGAGTTTGAAGAAGCTTTTGCAAAATATACGGGTGCAGAATACGCTGTCGCAGTTTCAAATGCCACGGCAGGGTTGCATATATCTATTTTAGCTCTTGGATTAAAAGAAGGAGAACGAGTAATTACAACGCCAATAACCTTTGCTGCTACGGCAAATTGCATACGTTATGCAGGGGGAGAGGTTTGGTTTGCAGACATCGATCCCGATACCTATTTACTCGATTTAGAAGCTGTTAAACAGTTAGTGGAATCAAAACCTAAAGGCTTTTTTAAAGGGGTTATTCCTGTCGATTTCGCTGGGCTTCCTGTCGATTTAGAAACTTTTAGAAGTTTTGCAAAAGAAAACGATTTATGGATTGTAGAAGATGCTTGTCATGCCCCTGGAGGTTCATTCATTGATTCAAAAAACAATAAAATAAATTGTGGAGAAGGAATATATTCCGATTTGAGTGTTTTTTCTTTCCACCCTGTAAAACATATTGCATGTGGAGAAGGAGGGATGGTCACAACAAATTCAAAGACGCTATATAATAAATTGAATAGCCTTAGGTCGCATGGAATTACAAAAGACAATATGTCTAAAAATGATGGAGGTTGGTTTTACGAAATGCAAGAACTCGGTTTCAATTACCGATTAACCGATATTCAATCTGCCTTAGGTCTTTCTCAATTAAAGAAAAATAAAAAAGGAGTAGAAAAACGAAATTTAATAGCAAATCAATATAAAGAAGCATTTAAAGGTAAAATTAAATTTCAAGACTTACCCAGTGGAACTCTAAATGCACATCATTTATTTG
>CAMZKF010000114.1 GCA_947311095.1 uncultured Flavobacteriales bacterium | reverse complement strand
TTTTTTGTTCGATACAAAATTCAGAATATTTTTTAGGTCTCACAATATGTACTTCTCCGTACGCTTACAGACCAACTAAAACAACTGTAATTGTTGTACTGGTTGTTGTACTGATTTTGATTTTGTATTGTGATAAATCTCTATCATTCCAAATTGCTTATCGGTTATTTCTAATATCCCTATGTGTCCATGTTCGGGCAATGAACACTTCACTCTTTTTACATGAACTTTTGCATTTTCCCTGCTAGGGCAATTTCTCAAATAAATTGAAAATTGAAACATTGTAAAACCATCTTTCAACAGTTCTTTTCTAAATCGAGCCGCCTCTTTTCGCTCTTTTTTGGTGTTGGTTGGCAAATCAAAAAATACAAGTACCCACATAATTCTATACGCATTAAATCGTTCGTTTCTATTCATCTTTTAAATTAATAATGATGGATATTTAATTGTTCTTACTTCTCCACTATAACATTTAACTAGCGATGCTGTGGTGGTGGTTACTGCCACCATTAACGGTCTCATTCGGCCTTCAACCTCCACATCTTCTGTTGCTATTTGTAATAGATAAGCTTTTACTTCTTTGGTCAATTCATCTTGTTCTGGATTGTCTTCCATGTATTCGTAAACCATTCGATCTACATAAGGTCTGTAAGGTTCCATAATGTCGTCTGCCAAACAATAAGGATTGTATTTGTTTCTGTGAAAAATTCCCAATACAGGAATTAACCCACTACTTACTATTGCTCTAGCTACAATTGCTCTAAGAATAGCATATCCATAATTCAAAAAATTGTTAGGAGCTTCTCCAAAACGTTCTCTGATAAAATCTTCAAACAAATTTTTCCAATAATACTGAGCCGCAATACCCTCTGCATTACTTGAATCGCCACTTTTTACATTATTTATATAATTGTTCAAATACAAAAACGGCTTTTCAAATTGTTTCAATACTGCTTGTTGATTTCTTAACTTTTGCTCTACCGTCTGTTTCCACAATTGTTTTTTTAGTGGCTCGGAAGATTCTACCTGCCCTTTTACTCTTTCCGAATATTCCGAATGCCCATAAACTGGAAGCATTATTCCTAAAGGTTGGTGTTTCGCATCACAATTAACAATCACTACTTTGTTTTCTTGCAACGCTGTAATTAACAAATTACTAATTGTGACTTGGTAATTGTCTAACATCAAAATCGCAATATCTTCTATTGGCACTGTTCCTTTTATTTCTCCTTCTGGCTCTTGTACAACTAGTTGTTGATGCTTTATTTTTAAATAAGCGGGAGAGCCAATATAAATTGTTCTTTTTATCATCGTTATTATTTTATTATTTGCATTACTCATACGATGACTGGCATTATACCAAAAGGACATCAAAATAAGCTAAACAAACCGTTTCTTTTTTCACTATTTATCTTCATAAAATCAATTCATCTCCTTCTTTTATAACTTCGGTAATTTTATCAAAATCATAAAATTGAACATCCGTCAAATAATTGTCATAAATATTTATTGACTGTTCGTTTATAAAACCGTTCGACGGTAAAATAATAGAAGCCGAAGACAATCCTAGTGTTGTTAAAAAGTCTTTTCTTTTCATTTGTTTTGGGGTATTTGAGATATTGATACGATGACTTAAAGTCATCGTATCAATATTTTGTCATTATCTAATCACATTTGTAACGTGTCCTAATCTATCTACTTCTAATTTCCAACAACTAGATTTAATCATTCTACCTTCTATATCTCGTTCCATTTTATTCAATGCCGAAAACTCAAATTTATTTTTGATTGAAAATGCGACAGAATAAAGAATACACTGCAATTTATTTTGAGTAGTACTCACCATTTTATAAACCCTTCCAACCTGTTCTTTTGTAAGCGTTTTAAAATCAACCAAATTAGGATTTTCAATTTCTTCGTCCGTAGGAACATATACTAAATCATTGGGAGAAAGAGAGAACACTAATCTTCCTTTTTTGTTATCTACAGGTATTAAGGTTCGTTTTTCTTTCGAGAAGTTTGCCGTCTGTTTTTGATGTTCAATAACAATATTTAAAGGAACTGTTTCGTAACTTCTTTTATCATTTTCATCTTCATAAATGGCAAAAAACAAGTTTGTTCCTTTAGCGGCTTCCACATATTTATCTTTTTTATTTCCTTTATAACCTACCGAAAATTTACTCCCTGCTTCATAAATTCTAACTTTATAAATCGGATTATGATTTTTTCCGTTATTTAATTCTTTTATATTTTTATTTAACTCTTCGACTCCTTCTTGGTTAAAAGCTTTTTCATAATCAAAAGATCCTTTATCCTTCGTGTAATTTTTAAGGTGATTACTCAAAATTTTCTGTATACCTTCATCGGTTATTTTTTCTAATATTTTTTTATTACTAACTTCTGACAACGGCTTTCTAGTTGCGGTAGCTTTAGTAAATACATTTATTTTAGTTATTTTCCCTCCATTTATAACTATTGGATTTTTCTTAAAATAAGCCTTCTTTTCTTTTAACGTTTTACCATCAAGCGTTTCTATCACATTTTTAATTCTTTTATCTACAATCAAACTCGGTATTTCCAATGCCTTAGCTAACTGAACTGTTTTCCCTTCGTTTATATAAACCAAACCTGAAACAGTATCTTTATGCAATGATTTTCTTATCGCCCAATTTTCTCCTTTAGATTGTTTCACTAACTTTTTTACATATTTCCCGTTTTCTTCGACCCATTGCCAAGTTTTATTATTCGTTTTATTAATAACCCTCGTATTTGACTTAAAGCTAACAATAATCTTATCTAAACTATCTTTTGCACCCATAGAGAATACCTTCCAAGGAAGCAAGAAATGTTTGGTATAATCGTTTTCTTTATTTTTAATCAACAAAGCATCTCTAAGCCCATAGTTTTCTTTTTCCGAATTAAGAGAACTTAAATAATGGGTGTGTTTTTTTGTACAACAAGCAATCACCAAAGCATCTAAAGCATGGTGGCGATGATCTATTCTTTTTTTGTTAAATCCTTTTGAAATATCGTCTGGAACAGTCGGAACTTCTACCCCTTGCTCATTAAAAAAAGTAAAATCTTTCGATTTTGTTAATTCATTTAATCGCTTGAAACGTGGCAAAATCAACTCATTCCATTTATCATTTAATCCCCAATCTTGTTTTAATTTCGAAGTAATGCTACCTGTTACAGGAATTAGATTTTTAGAAACAGCTTCTTTTTCACCCTCTTCACGAACAATATTACTCAACAAGCCTTTTATTACCGAGCTGATATATCTACTATCATTCAATTGTCTATTAATAAAACCCTCTGGAATATCTTCGCTCAAAAGATTTTTAAGTTTAGTTCTATTTTTCTTAAAATATTGATTACAATGTTTCTCATAAGCCTCTAAAGAAAACAGTTCTACTTGCTTTCCTTGCCCTAAGGACACGATTTCTCCTGGATGATTTTTTATAAATTCTACTCCTGTTTTATTTCCTTTTAATCGATTTACTTCGCTTTCGCAAATAACTTTATTACTCAACGAATTGTCGAAATAACGAGACTGCGGTATAATGTGCTCTATTTCATATTGAGTGGTAAACAATTGACTTAATGCTATTATTTTACCTGTATAGGGTGAAATATACCCTTGTTCTAACCAAAGCTTGTACTTTATCATGTCTGATTTAGTAGGTGAATTTGATTTTCTAATTTTAGTTATATCATCTTCATTCACCTTGACATAGGAAACGTCTGGATTTTGCAATACTCCTTCTTCAAAAATTTTTAATAATTCTTGTTGACTAGGAGAGTGAGGTCTTATCACCCCTTCTACTTTATCATCTTCTTTTAACTCTTTTAAAAGAGCTCTTAAGCGTTCGTTTGTATTCTGATTTTCAGTAATACGGTTGGTCATTTGCTTTCTTTTGTCTGCTGAATTTTTCATCTCTCGCCCTAATTCAACATGAATTTCATCAAAGAAATTTTCTTCTGCTCTTCCTTTAATTCGCCAGACATCTCTAACCACTCTTAATGTTTCTGTTACAATTTTTTCTACAATTGGATTTCTTAAACTGTGTTGCTTAAACACATTGGTTAAGTAATTATCTATATCGGACGGAGTTCTCCATTTATCAATAACACCAGGCTCTGAATGTCGATTGTAAACAGCATAAGAAACTTGATAGGTATTAAGACCTGTAAGAGGGTTTTTACCTTTAAAAGGGATAAAACTTTTAATTAACCGAACAGGAACGTCACTATCTGAAAGGCGTAATAATTCTTTTTTAAAATCGTCTTTAGTAAGAGACAAATTAAGATCATTCACCCGCTCCATTATTTGCTCTATTCTCGTTTTAGTTGCTGGTAAAATCGCTGACTCTTCAAAATGCTTTCCCCTTCTCATTAATGGCAACATCTTTTTTATTGCTTTTTCTGAAAACGCTCCATAATCACTTTTAAAAGGAGGGTAATTACTAAAGCTACTAACAAAAGAATCTTTATCTAAATTATTTCTCAACGCAAAATTTTCTAATGCCTTTTCAAACTCTACCTTGTCTGTAACCGAATAGATAATATGCCAAAGTTTTAATTCTATATCAGGAGTTAAAAACACTTCGACATTTAATCCTTTTATTTTTTTTAACCGATTTATTAATTGATATTTAACCTCATTACATGGGTATTTTTTATCCTCTACATAATTCCACCTGTAATTTCCTTTTTCTTCTTTAGTTATTATTTTATTTTTTACAAAAAAGTTAATCATCTGATCTTGACTTACATCTTTCTTTACACTTAAAAAATCAAATAATTCAACCCAATCATCTTCAGAAGTCAACCATTGTGTTGTAACTTCTTCATCTTCTTTCCCTCCTTTTTTAAAGAATTTTAAATTTTTTAAAAATTGCCATAATCTAAACTCTTGATACAAAGGATGTGATTTAGAAATTGCTTTTAGCGGTTTAAAAATCAAATCTCCATCATCATTTTTTAAATATTTTCCCTCTTTATCTTTTAAAGGATGTTTTTCGAATTGACAACCTGAAATCAATGACTTTTTACTTTTTAAAGGCCTTTGGTAAAATATAATATCATCTAAAAACAAATAATCAAAACCTTTCGATTTAATATTATTCTTATGAGTTTCATTTCGTTTATACAATTCATTTATACATGTGGAATAAAGTTCAACATTCTTTAATTCTTTATGAAGTTTTAATTGCGTATTTAATATAGCTTTTAATTCATCTTTATAATAATGTCTTTCTATTGTTTTGATTAAGCTACCTCTTATTTTTTGGTCAGGGTTTTTCAACAATTCATCGTAGATGTAAGTCCCGACTGTTTTATGTTCTCCATTCTGAATATACCGTTCCAAATCTTGCTCTGTTTTAGATTTGATAGCCAACCAATCCTTTTCAGAGTCAACAGCTTTATAAGTCCTTTTTATTTCTCCTGACTTCAACGTTTTTGTAGTTACGATAAACTCTCTAGTTTTTCCTATCCAATCTTCTGTTTTGGCTATAGGCTTTGAATATATCCATCCATTTTCAAAAACGACATCGTACAGTTTTACCTCTTTTCCTTTTATCGTTTGTTCTGACAAGACAAGTTCTTTTACTTTCAAAACTTCAAAGGTTTTCGACTCTCCTTCTTTTTTTTCTTCCTCCTCTCCTCTAAGTTGGTAATAACCTCTCTTTTGATTAAAGTTAAGTAGCACCCACGACAATTCTTCTTTCGTTATTTTTTCCGTTAAAGCTTTCTTTCGTAAATAATAAAGCGTCCAATCGTAAGAAATTTTAGACTCTTCTCCATTTGATTTCTTAAAAAATAAATCTGGTTGTTTCAATCTAAAATCTTTTAACATTTCATTATAAGAATCCATAAACAAAAACTTATAACTTCCTGTACCTTCTTTTCTGTAATTTATTTTAACTTCTCTTTTAAATTGTCCTAGTTTATTTTCAAAATCAATTTCATTTTTATAATGCTCAGGCAAAAAATTTAAAACATTAAGAACTCTATGCAATCGTTCTCTTCTCAAATTATCTCTTTGGTACAAACGTCTAACTCCACGATATTCTGTCCTTTGTGCCGTTTGAGAAACTGTATTTCCATTCTCAAACTCCGACATCTGTTTTTGATCCATCGGAATTATCCGACTTCCGATAGCGTTTATTTCTCCTTCTTTTTTTTCAAAGTTGCTGGTTACCAACGCCCAACCAATCGAATTTGTACCTAAATCCAATCCTAATATTTTCTTTTCATTCATAGTCAAATAGTTTTTTCACTATAAATGTAAAAAAAATTATGATAAAAACTTGTATTATTTAATTTTTTATTTATATTTGCAATACAATTGAAAGCAATTCACAATAAGGATTATTCCGTTGTGAAAACATTCAAAACGGCAACTTCGGTTGTCGTTTTTTTTGCATCAAATTTAGATTAAAACAGACTTTAAGGAATAATAAAACGCAATAATGTTAACACAAAAATATTGTTTTATTAGCTAAAACTAAACGACATAGAACAAAGAGCTCAAAGTATTTTTTAGCAATCTTTTTTTTACGAATTTTATTTATAGAAAACAAAAAAAGACGCT
Source organism: uncultured Flavobacteriales bacterium (assembly GCA_947311095.1). Lineage (GTDB taxonomy): Bacteria > Bacteroidota > Bacteroidia > Flavobacteriales_D > Parvicellaceae > S010-51. The sequence continues at coordinate 1,781 of CAMZKF010000114.1, read as the reverse complement.
AATACATTAGCGTCTTTTCAATCTAGTCTTTTTTTTATTATTGTTTGACTTTCACATCTAGTTTAACCGTTTTTCCCTCTGTCTTTTTAGGAGTAAACGCTTGCCCTCCAAAATAAGAATACTCTCTTGTTTTTCCGTAGGCTTCTGGAGAAATATATTTCCCTTGGTTTTCTCCTGTTTTTTCTTCTACCATTTGTTTAGAACGAGGGTTCATGTTTATAGCTTTATCGTTTCGTTCGGCATAAACATACCACGATATTTTTTGATTGGAATTACCTCCTGCTATTTTAAATTCCCCATTTTCATCTACTTCGGTAAGAATATAAGGAACAGACGGAGAGCCTATTGGCGTAAGTGTGTAACTGTAATTAACATTAATTGCTGTGAAATAATCGGGAAGCGTTACCGTTCCTTCTCCATTTGCATCTAACACTACATTTCCTCTATATAGATTCAATATTTCAGGAGACTCCAAACAAGCATGTTTCAAAATTTTATTTTCAGGATCTAGAGGGTGGTCAATAATGAAGAATTTAGCTCCTGTACCTCCGAAATCACCTACTGAGACAACTCCATATTCCGATCCTTCTCCAATTACACCTCTACTATTTCCCGAGGTGTTTGTAGCATACCCATAAGCTCCGCTTTGAGTTCCTGTAAAAGCTCCTCCACCTCCAGAAGTTTGCATAAAATATTGCGACCCGTTATTTCCACTTCCAATTACCCCTGTTCCTATAGAAGAAACTCCTGTTGATAACGAACCATCATCCCCTGTAAAGGCTCCTCCTGCCCCTGTAAGAGGAGAATAAGCTGTAATTAAGTTATTACCAAGTCCAATCACTCCTGTTCCTGTAGCTATTTTAGAAACAGAATAACTTCCCGTATTCCCGGCAAAAGAGCCTCCTGCTCCTGAAGTAAAACGTGTAGGCGCAACATTATTTCCTGCTCCAATTACGCCATTTCCTCCCGTTGCATTTGTGTTCACCCCTATAACTCCTGCTTCCAACATATCAGCTGCTGTTGCAACAACAGCACTGTTTGCCCCAGTTCCAATCGCAACCAAAGCTGCTCCCGTACCAGAGTTTTGTGTATAAACTCCTATACCCGTACCACTTGCATTTACTGTAATTGCATCTTCAGCTCCTGTTGAAGCAGAATGAAACACAGAAGAAGCAAAAGTAGTCGTTGAATTTACACTCACCTTTCCGCTAGCTAAAATCCTCATTGCTTCTGCATTATTAGTCTTAAATATGAAATCTCTACTATCTGTTGTTCCTATAAAATCGGTAGCTGAATTAGTTCCTGTATTTCCTGTAAGATGCCAATCTCCTGCATTAATTGTCGCTAAAGGAACACTTCCTCCATTACTTAACGTTAAATCAGTAGCAGTAGTTCCAAGTGTTTGATCGGGAGAGCCTCCACTTCCTCCCCCATTGTTTATATTGGTTACAAAATTATTATCTTGTAACAGTAAATTACCTATCATGCCACTCAAATCTGATTTATTGACAAAGCGAACAATGCCTGTTGTATTATCGATAATCAGAAGCGTAGTATCTCCTGATGCGTATGCTTGCATATTGTCGATTCGAATAGGATCATCTCCTACATTGATAGGTGATATATGTAACGAGTTAGTGGGTGTATTTTGATTTATCCCTACATTTTGAGCAAAAAACGAAGACGTTACATATATCACCTATGAATGTAGGAGATGATCCTATTCGAATCGACAATATGCAAGCATACGCATCAGGAGATACTACGCTTCTGATTATCGA
>CAMZKF010000113.1 GCA_947311095.1 uncultured Flavobacteriales bacterium | reverse complement strand
CCAAAGATAGCACTCCTGGGTGTACAATGCAAGCCAAAAATTTAAGAGATAATTACGAAATTTTGAAAGAAAAAGGGTATGTAGTGCTTGGTGTAAGTGCCGACAGTCAAAAAAGACATCAGAATTTTATAAAAAAACAATGTTTACCTTTTACTTTAATTTCTGATGAAGAAAAAAAGGTTATAAATGCCTACGGTTGTTGGGGTCCAATAAAATTTATGGGACGAGAATACGAAGGAATTTACAGAAAAACATTTGTAATAAATGAAGAAGGCATCATTATTAAAATAATAGAAAAAGTTAAAACAAAATTGCATACTTCACAAATATTAGAAGATTAAACATAACAACGTAAATAGATTACGTTGTTGTGTAGTACCTTTGTAGAAACAAAACAAAAAAACATGGCAAAGAAAAATCAAAAAGTAGAAGACAATAAATTAAAAGCATTACAAGCAACCTTAGACAGACTAGACAAAAGCTATGGAAAAGGAGCGGTAATGCGCTTGGGAGACAAAACAATTGAAGAAATGGATGTTATTTCAAGTGGTTCTGTTACCATAAATAGAGCTCTTGGAGTGCAAGGATATCCAAAAGGTAGAATTATAGAAATATATGGTCCTGAATCATCGGGAAAAACAACCTTAGCTATTCATGCAATAGCTGAATGTCAAAAATCAGGAGGTATTGCTGCTATTGTAGATGCAGAACATGCTTTTGACCCTTTTTATGCAAAAGCTTTAGGTGTAGATGTAGATAATCTTTTTATTGCTCAACCCGACAATGGAGAACAAGCTTTAGAAATTGCAGATAACTTAATTCGTTCTGGAGCTATTGATATTTTAGTTATTGATTCTGTTGCGGCATTAACCCCTAAAGCCGAAATTGAAGGAGAAATGGGAGATTCTCAAATGGGATTACAAGCTCGTTTGATGTCTAAAGCATTGAGAAAACTTACAGGTTCTATTAACAAGGCTAATACTTGTTGTATATTCATCAATCAATTGAGAGAAAAAATTGGAGTCATGTTTGGTAATCCTGAAACAACTACTGGAGGAAATGCATTAAAATTTTATGCTTCGGTTCGTATTGACATTAGACGTTCGACTCAAATCAAAAACGGGGATATAGTTATTGGTAATAGAACCCGTGTGAAAATTGTTAAAAATAAAGTTGCTCCTCCATTTCGTTTAGCAGAATTTGACATGATGTACGGAAAAGGAATTTCTAAACTAGGAGAAATTATCGACTTAGGAGTTGAGTTTGAAGTCATTAAAAAAAGTGGTTCGTGGTATAGCTATGGAGATACTAAACTAGGACAAGGTAAAGATGCTGTAAAATCTTTGCTAGAAGATAATCCTGAATTATTAGAAGAATTGGAAACTAAAGTTGTTAATGCTTTAAAAGAAGATGATTTAATTTAAAGCGTCAATTGAAATTGTATAATCGACTAACAAGTTAAGGTTTCTTTTAATAGAATATTTTGAGAAATACAAATAAGATTTATACTAAAAAAAAAGCTTCGAATTAACTTCGAAGCTTTTTTTTGTTAGTACTCAAATAAAATTAAGCAATACCTAATTCTTCTTTTGCGGCTGCTAAAATTTCTTTTGCACCGTCTAGTGTTTTACTTTCAGCATAAGCTCTCAAAACAGGTTCAGTTCCAGATGGGCGAATCATCAACCATTCGTCGTCATTAAATATATATTTAAATCCATCTATTGTTTGTAATTCTTGTACTTTATATTTTCCAAATGACTTGTATTTGTCTGCTTTACAATTCTTTATTACTTCTTGTTTTACTTCTTCGGTCAAATGCAAGTCGTCTCTCCAATATTTAAACTCTCCTACCAAATCATAAATTTCTTGTACCAAATCTTCTAAAGATTTTCCTGTTTTTGCCATGTATTCAAAAATAACTAAGCCCATCCATATACCATCTCGTTCTGGAATATGTCCTTTTATAGCAATACCTCCCGATTCTTCTCCTCCAACTAATACATCTTCATTTACCATTTGACGGGCAATGTGTTTAAATCCAATTTGAACTTCATCAAAGTCTAAATTCCACTTATCAGCCAATCTTTTTACTCTAGGTGTTGTAGATGCTGCGACAACTATTTTTCCTGTTAAACCTTTATACTTATGCAAGTAATTCATTAACAAAAGCATTATATGATGAGAATCTACAAATTCGCCTTTAGCATCTAAAAGACCTATTCTATCGGCATCTCCATCTGTTGCTAGTCCTGCTACAATTGTTCCGTCTTTTTTTATATATTCTGAAAATTCTGTTAAATTTTTAGCGATTGGTTCTGGAGCTTGCCCCATAAAAGAAGGATTGTAATCGCAGTGTAAAAATGACATTTCTGGCAATAATTTCTTTAATACGTTTTGTCCTGCCCCATACATTGCATCGTAAGCAAAGTGTAGTCCTGAATTTTTAATTAATTCTAAATCAAAATTTGCTTTAACATGATCTAAATACATTTTCTCCAAATCAACATATTCGATTAATCCTTCTGCTACAAACGTTTCTATTGACAGATTTTCTAAATTAATATCATTCGTATCGGGAATCATATCTTCAACCTCTTGAACTCCTTCAGGAGATAAAGGTCCTCCAAAATCTGCTTTTAATTTGTATCCGTTATAAGAAGGAGGATTATGACTTGCGGTTAAAACAACTCCCATAGAAGCTTTTAATTTTACAGCTCCTAAAGAAACCATAGGAGTAGATACAAATCCTTTTGCTAACAAGACTTTTATTCCTTTTGAAGCAAAAACCTTTGCTGCCGCATGAGCAAATAATTCTCCTGCAAATCGACAATCATGTCCCAAAACAATTGTGGGATTTTTAAAGTTTTTCTTTGTCCATTCCCCCGTAGCAATAGAAACTCTAGCTACATTATCGACGGTAAATTCTTTTGCTATAATTGCTCTCCAACCGTCTGTTCCAAATTTTATTTTATCCATTATTTTATTTTTTATGCTTATCCGTTTCTTTCTACAAAAACGATAAACAGTTATATCCTTAAGCCAAACAGGCTTTTTCTTTTTTTATTTAATCTCTTTTCTAAATCCACCTGTTATTTCAAACAAATGCTCTAGTATTTTTTTAGTCTCTGTTGTTATTTTTTTATTTCTACGAGCCATTACAGTTTCTGCCACCTCAAAACATTTGTCTATTTTATAAGTCTCAAATCCTGTTGCTCCTCCCCACGAAAATGAAGGGATAAACTTTTTAGGAAATCCAGCTCCAAATATATTTGAACAAACTCCTACAACAGTTCCTGTATTAAACATAGTGTTAATCCCTGATTTAGAGTGATCTCCCATAATTAATCCACAAAATTGTAATCCTGTATCTACTATTTCTTTTTTAGAATAATCCCAAACTTTAACATTTCCGTAATTGTTTTTTAAGTTAGATGTGTTTGTATCCGCTCCTAAATTACACCATTCACCCAAAACACTGTTACCTAAATATCCATCGTGTCCTTTATTGGAATAACCTTGTATAACCGAATTTCCTACTTCTCCCCCAACCTTTGAATAAGGTCCTATTGTTGTACCTCCATAAATTTTTGCTCCCATTTTAAGTACAGCTCCTTCACATAAGGCTAAACTTCCTCTAATGAGTGTGCCTTCCAATACTTCGGCATTCTTTCCTATATAAACAGCTCCTTCGTTGGTATTAATAATTGAACAACTTACTTTTGCTCCTTTCTCTACGAATAGTCTATTCCCTATAACAGTATTTGAAGCGTCTATTTCTATTGACGCTCTTGTTTTATTAACTATTTCAAAATCTTTTTCTATTTCTTCTGCATTGTGTAAGAATAAATCCCAAGGTTTTTTTATAAAATTCAATTCTTCTTTATATTCTATCACTTTCAAACCACTCAAAGCTTTTTCCATATCGGCATCTGATGCTGGCATGGGAGCTATTGCTAATACCTGTCCGTCTTTCATTAAAATTTGACCTTTAGGCAATGATTTTATTTTCTTAGCAAATTGTTCTGTTGGCAAAACGGCAGCGTAAATACCTATTGAAGCGGAGTTTTTATTCTCATTAAATTTTTTAGCTAAATAATCTTTTGTTCTTAGGCTAACTTTAGTTTCTAAATAGTGTTCCCACTTTTCTTCTAGTGTTAAAATCCCCACTCTTAATTTGGCTACTGGCTTGGTTGCCGTCAAAGGCCACAACGATTGGTGAGCTGCACCGTCAAATAATATTACTTCCATTGGTTCTTCGTATCTATTTGTTCTAAAATATTGTTTCTTTAATACAACATTTCATAAAAAAAGACATTTAATTTTATCTTTTAAACAAATATACTAATTTTCATTATTG
>CAMZKF010000112.1 GCA_947311095.1 uncultured Flavobacteriales bacterium | reverse complement strand
GCAATATCATCTCTTACAAACAACACAATAGGCTCTAAAAACTTAGCTAGCCCTTTAGGCACTAAACCTTTCTTATAGCCTTTTGCCATTTTAGGAAACACCAATAATAATATAATAGACACAATAATTAATGTAGCTACATTTTTAGTTATCGACAAATCGAAAAAGACATCCTCCGTACTCAGATTACCACCAACAACATCAAACATGTCAGCTTTCTTTTTATTAGATACAGCAACTAAATTACCATCGTGCATTGTATAACCTAAATATTCGTGACCATGCGCTACCTTACTCGACATAAAAAACTTAAATCCATCATTATCATATACAATAACAGGTAATGGAATACTTATATGATTGGGATGCTCTGAATTTTCGTCCAATGTAAGAACATGCCATTCGTTTGCATCTTTTATGTGATCCATTATTGTAACAACTGGATTGAATTTTTCTGGTGAAGTTTCTTCGACATGACCATTACTGTGCGTTTCACTACTTGTATGACCTGCGTAAAAGTTAAGTGTCAATAACAATGACAACCCTGCTAATACTATTATTTTAATGCTGTTTGTTTGTTTCATTACAAAGTCTATATATATTCCTTTTTTAGAAATTTCTGCAAAGATAATTATTGTTTATTATTAGGCAATCTTTTTTTATGTTTTTTTTTATAGAACAAATCTAAAACCTAGGAGCAACTATTCTTATCATCTTTTTATTCGATTTTACATCATATACAAACATAATTTCGTGACTCCCGTTTTCGTAGTTGGTTATTTTAGATAGTGAATATTGATAGGCATAAGCCAAGCTAAATTGTTTGTAAATTTTAAAACGAGCTATAAAAACTATTTCTTTTGTACTTCTATAAGAAGATCCTAATCCCATTTGTCCATTCATATAGCTCCACATTGCATTTATATTATAATGTAACGAAGCTCCTTGTGACTCTTTTAATAGAGCAGAGAGTATAAGACTATTCTTTTTGTTTACATCGAACTGATACCCTGTATGGATGAAATAGTTGATTTTATTGAAATCAAAACTCGTTTCGACAGAACTAGAAGAACTGTTAAAATTTAAATTATTGTTTAATAAATTTCGAGTAGCAAAACCAAAATAAAAGTTTTTTCGATAATAATATGTTCCAAATTTAAAATTAGGTGCAATTTTATTGTTTGGGCTCTTGCTCAATGTTGGATCTAAAGCTTCAGTAGAAATCGTAGTATTGAAATTTGCCGTTAAAAACCTGACTTGTGGCGAAAGCGAGAAACTTAACAAAGACTTACGATTTATTTGTAAGCGATAAGCATAATGCAGTTCTAAAGCATCGTTTTTGTGCACTCCTATTTGATCTCTCAACGCACCTATACCAAAAGTACTGTTAGAAGGTATGGTACTATTTTTTTTGAGTACAGGAATAGAAACCATTAAGCCATAACCTTCGGGAGCTCCTGTAAAACCTGTCCATTGATTCCTATAATAAAGAGCTCCCGTAACCGAATTATAACTACTGGCTGCCGAAAAATTAACCAACGGTTGATAAACCATATATTGATTGATTTGATTGCTAAGTTGAGCCGTTATTCCCTCTACAAAAAGGACAAGTAAGAATAATATGTTTAATTTTATAAAACTCATTTTTTTATTTTGAACTTTTGTTTAGAACTTTCTCCATCATTGCTTTCAACTCGTCTATTTGAGCTTGTTGCTGTTCTAACTGAAGTTTATATTCTGCGTTCTGTTGTTCTAAATTTAGAATTTGCTCTTGTTGTTCTTGCATACCTTTTACTAGCGGTACTACAAATTCTGAATACGTTATACCGTACAATTCTTTATCGTGCTTAGGTATTTTTACACCACTAAAATCATAACCAATTTCTTTGGTTATTTTTTCTACCTCTTGCGCTAAGAACCCTGTCATTTTTATTTTTTCTAAATCGTATTTTGATTCATACTCCGAGCTATCGGTTATACCCATTAGTTGGTTTTGCCTATCGATGTTAAAGTTATAGGTTACAGGTCTTAATTTTAATATAAAATCTAAGCCAGCCACATCTTCTTTTACATTGTCTTTTACTCTAGCGTCTGAGTAGGTTGTGAATCCTACTTGACCTTTTATTTCTGTTACTGACGTGTTCCCTAAGTGGATTTGGTTAGAACCTGTTATAGATGTATTAGCTCCTAATGCTGTTGAATTGGAGTAACTTGTCCCTCCTGATATTGCAAAAGAGTTATAACCTATCGCTGTATTATTCGAGCCAATCGTATTAAACCTAAGAGCTACATACCCCATAGCTGTATTACGAACCCCCGTTGTATTAGAACCAAGAGCACTCCCAAATGCAGCATTATAACTTCCTGTTGTATTAGAACCAAGAGCTTGAAATCCCGTCGCAACATTTGTTCCCCCAGTTGTGTTATAATAAAGAGCTTTATTGCCTAGACCTATGTTTCCAGCTCCTAAATTATTATACAAAGTTTGATAACCTATTGCCAGATTATCATTCCCTGTAGTATTACGATAAAGAGCTTCAATTCCTATTCCTATATTATATAGTCCTGTTGTATTAGAATAAAGAGGTCGATAACCTATTGCAACACTTAACCCTCCTGTAGTATTAGAATAAAGTGGCTGATAACCAGCTGCAAAATTCAACATACCTGTTGTATTGGAGTAAAGAGCTTGATATCCTAAAGCCTCATTATTTCCTCCTGAAGTATTATTCAACATAGTTTCATATCCTATAGCTGTATTTTGGTTTCCTGTATTTGCACTAGCTGTTGTTGCCCCCCTTAAAGAATTGTAGCCTACTGAGGTGTTTTGATTGGTCCAAGCTGTGGTTGTGTTATTTGCATATTGCTGAGAGTTTACACCTATGGCCACACCGTTTGAACCTGCGACGCTTGAATAAAGTGCTTTAAAACCTGTGACTGAATTATACAATCCCGTTGTGTTAGAATAAAGCCCCCCCCATCCCGTTGCCGAGTTATAATGCCCCGTAGTATTAGAATAAAGCGCATTACGACCCATTGCTGAGTTTAGACTCCCTGACGTATTAGAATAAAGAGCGTGATGCCCTATAGCTGCGTTCCCTCCTCCCGTTGTATTTTTATATAACACTTGAACCCCCATTGCCGAATTATAGCCTCCCGTTGTGTTATTATAAAGAGCATCATATCCCATTGCCGAGTTATAATTCCCTGTTGTGTTTTTATTAAGAGATTGATATCCCATCGCGGAGTTGCCGTTTCCAGATGTGTTAGAATAAAGCGCTCTAAAACCTGTTGCAGAACCATACCATCCCGTTATATTAGAATAAAGCGCTTCAAATCCCATTGCTGAGTTATTTTTCCCTGTTGTGTTTTTATTAAGAGATTGATATCCCATCGCGGAGTTGCCATCTCCAGATGTGTTAGAGTAAAGAGATTGATAACCTATTGCTGAATTGAAAGATCCTATCGTGTTAGATCTAAGTGCTTTATACCCTATAGCTGAGTTGTTCCCCCCCGTAGTGTTTAAACCAAGTGCTTGATAACCTGTTGCTGAGTTATACATCCCCGTTGTATTCGCTCTAAGAGCCTCGTGACCAACCGCTACATTATGATATCCACTAGTATTAAAAGCCATTGCACCACTTCCTACTACTACATTTTTGTACCCTGTTGCATTTAATTTCATAGCTGACTCTCCAATTGAGATATTAAACGCTCCCGTGGTGTTATTTAACATACTCTCATACCCTATAGCTGTATTGGAATTACCTGTATTGACATTACTTGTATTAACCCCTCTTAACGAATGATATCCCATAGAAGTATTTTTATTATCTATAGCTGTAGTATTATCTTTAAAAACAAATCTTTGAGATTCATACCCAAATGCTGTACCATTAGATGTGTTTAGGGTTTGTCCCGAAGCAAGTGTTCCATAAATAGTATTACGAGACCCTTTATTAAGAGCAAATGTTTGAAATCCAAAAACAGAATTATTACTACCTATAACATCTGAACCCATAACTCGACTTCCAAAAACAGAGTTCCCAGAACCATTATTAAATCTTAAAGAGTTCATTCCTACTGCTGTATTTTCCGTACCTGACGTATTATTTTTCATAGCTCCAAGTCCTATTGCTGTATTTTGAGAACCAGTTGTATTATTCATCATAGCATCATGTCCTATCGCTAAATTATTAAACGTAGTACTCAACCTTAAAGAATTATTACCAATAGCTATATTTCTATTGCTATTTGTAGTATAGAGACTTTGATAACCTATAGCTATATTATTTCTTCCTGTTACATTGGAATTTAACGCCTGTGTTCCTATTACATAATTAAAATAACCTGAAGTATTACTGTTTCCAACATTATAACCAATAAAAACGTTTCTATTATTTGATAAATCATCATTTTGTCCTGCTCCTTGCCCCAGAAAAACAGAATTACCTGTATTAAAAGTACTTATAGTACCGTTGGTTTCTATTCTTACCTTCATTATGTTGTTTACTTTTATATTTAGCCCTTGGTTATCTGTTGTTCCTAAAAAGTTTGCTCCTGTTGTTCCTGCATTACCAGTTGTTTTCCAATCAACTATGGAACCTCCATTATTTACCCAAGTATAATTTCCACTGCCATCGGTTTGCAACACTTGACCGTTTGTTCCGCCTGTTGGCAATTCTATTTCGTTAGTAGGATCGCTATCGGCATCGTTTATAGAAATACTTCCGCCACCATTAGATAAGGTTGCTGTGCTTCCCGACAAAGACAAAGTTTGTAACTCATTGGTTACAGAACCATCTACTTCGGTAAAAGTGTTTACCAATGGACTTCCTGTTGTTCCATTGCCTGATAACCCTACTCCTGTTACCACTGTTTGCGCTCCCCAGTTATCTGCTCCACTTGGTGCGTTTTGTGCTACCCAAGCAGATCCATTCCATGTTAATATTTGATTGGTAATAGCAGTAGCGGGTAATTCTATTTCATTAGTTGGATCATTATCAGCATCGTTTACATTGTCTATTAATGTTACATTATTTCCATTACTTATAGTTAATGTATTTCCAGACAAAGATAAGGTTTGAGCATCGGTATTATCTAAGTAACTGCTTAAATCTACCGTTGTGCCATCGTTGGTAAGCGACAGGGTATTCCCAGACAAACTCAAATCTTGATTATCGGTGTTGATACTCGATAAACCTACGGTTGCTGTATTGCCATTTTCATATATTGTAAGTAAATTTCCTATGAGTTTTACACTATCTACATCGGTATCTATACTGTCTCGCAAGTTTTGAACAAAAGAAGAATTATACAACAAGGTATCTCCATTGTTATAAATAACTGCATTAATACTGTCTAAAAAGTTTTGACTCAAAAATAAACTATCTCCCAAGTTTGAAATAAAAGTATTGTTATTGATTAGCGAATCTCCTAAATTATTTATAAAGATCGAGTTAGACAATAAAGTATCACCATTGTTGTAAATAAAAGAAATTAAACTATCGGTAAAAGAACTATTAGAAAATAAAGTATCGGCATTATTTATCAAATAAGTGATAGCAGAATCGGAGACAGGCGACAAATCGACGCTTTTAAACCCTCCATCTTCGATGTAGGTGGTAAGTGTTAAATTATTTAGTGTAAGACTATCTATCAATTGGTCGTCTGTACCTACTATACTTCCCGTTACAAATGGAACCCATTCTGTTCCATTCCAAAAATAATAACCTGGTACAACTGCGGTAATTCCAGAACCAGCTGCTGCTGTATTGTAAACCAATAAACTAGTAGCTGGAGAAGCTATTGGAACTGCACTATTGGTAGCCGTAAGTGCTACACGAGGTATTAGTAATCCTTTGGTGCTCGAAACCACGTCGAGCATTGCCGATTGATCGGGATCGTTTCCTGTTGTATTTATTCCTACTCCTTCTTGAGAAAACACAACCGTAGTTGTGAATAATAGTGTGAGTATAAGTAATTGTTTTAACATAATTGCTTTATTTTTTATTTCTGATAATTTCATAATCTTAATTTCTAACTAATTCTATATAATTTTTTATTGGAGGTGTTTTTTCATTTAATATCAACACATAAAAATAAGTATCTTCAGGAACGTTATCTCCAAGTAATTTTACTCCTGTTCCGTTATTTACACCGTTCCAATCGTTAAGGTATGGTTTGGATTGGTAAATCTGTTCTCCCCAACGATTATAAATGGTTAATTCATTATCTGGGAATTGCTCTAAATATTCTATTTCAAAAAAATCATTTATTCCATCGTTGTTTGGTGTAAATGCTGTTGGAAAAATTAATTCTACCCCTAATAAACTATACACATCGTCTTCGTAAGTCATTACATTATTGCTTGTTGCTATTTTATTAGGTATATTATATTCCGATACTATATTAGGCACAGGAATTATTGTAAAATCGTTATCTTGCCATTCTTGTTCGGTTGAATTCCATTTTCCTACTCCTGTAAAAAATATACCTTCGTCTGAATCAAAGAAATAAATACTTGTTTTTGCTTCGGTCGTTCCATAAAACCGGTTAACGTTGTGATAAAAAGTATTGTTGACCTCATCTATATTGCTTGCTATACTAACAGTATTGAATGGAGCTGTAGTTCCTGCAGCCGAAACACCAGCATCTATAGATGGATTTATACCTGCTAAACGAACACCAAACGAACTCGAATCAGTTGTTGTCGGTGTGATTTCTACAGCTCTCAATGTGTTTTCTAAGTTTGAAGACCCTACGGGAAATTGATAGACAGATAAAGAATTAGTACTTCTAATAAAATATCCTCCCAAATTAGTACTAGAGATATAACCATTGTTCCAAACTAAAGCATTAGGATTTGGATTAGAAAGTGTAACCAAATTTCCTAACGTTTGTAATTCGCAATCACTAATTGAGATTTTACTATTAACACTATAATTTAACTGGGCTGTTTTCACTCCATTCTCCATCTGTAAATTATGAAATTCTGTTTCAAAAACTCCGTTAATATTTTGATTTTCGCCATTCAATTTAACATTTCCTAACTGTGGATTGGTGAAACTTGTTCCTCCTGAATTATTTATCCAATCTTTAGTTAAATCTATTTCTCCTTTATTATTAATAGAACTATTATTTTTTATCTTAATATTTCCTTTTACAACTAAATAAGATTTTTCTAAATTAGAAACATTACTGTTATCTGAAATCACGAAATTTGTTTGCCCTAAAACCGAAAATAGGTTTAGGCTTAGAAAGACTGTTATATATATCGTTTTAATCATTATAATTTATTTTTTGATTAATATTTCTACTCGTCGATTTACTTGATTTTCATCTTTAGTACAACCATACCAAGTCGTACAACCATTTACGACCTGTTCTTCTCCTACGGCAACACTTGTAATACGACTACTATAATCACCTAAGGTAGATAAATATTCCAAGCAATAACGCACCCGCTTTTTAGCTAATCTTTTATTGTAATTATTAGGTCCTACGGCATCTGTATGTCCATAAAATATAAAATTATGATTTGGGTTATTGTCTAAATATCTAGCTACATTTCGAAGCGTTTCTTTTGTTTTTCTACGCAACCTATAATTATTAAAACCAAAATAAACCACATCAAATACATTGGTATTTGCTACAGTACCTAGTTTTTTTCTTAATTTTAATTGATAACCATTCTCAAAATCTGAATCGTAAGTAAAATCTATTTTTTCAAGTTCATAACCTTGTACATTTACCTCCACAATATAATCTCTGTCGTCTTCAAAATTATAATCAAAACTTCCTCGATAGTCGGTAAATAATGTTTCCAACAACTCTCCCTCTCTGTATATTTTAATTTCTACATTTTCAAATTCATTATCAAACTCATCACGAATTGTAAAAAGTGGTTTTTCTTCTCCTTTCTTATTTAGCTTAATTTTATATTCGAATTCTCCCCGTTCCAAATCTTCTGATTCATAAGAGAAATCAATTTCTTTTAATTCGTAATCTCTTGCTTCTATTACAATATCGTAATTTAGTTCTTCGTCAAATTCATATTCAAACTGACCTTTCTCATCTGTTGTGCGTTTAGCTAATAACTCTCGCTCGGTAAGAACCTCTATTTTCTTATTTCTCACTATTTTCCCATCGTTATCTTTTAAAGCTTTTCGTTCGCCTAAAATATCTACACCGTCTAAAAGTATTGTTTGTTGTTTATTGTTATTATCAATATAATTTACAACATATTTACCATTAATATCAAACAGAGTAGAGTCACTAAAAGTCCAATATCCCTTTCTATCGGTTTTAAAATCTCCTATCTTTTTTCGTTTTCCATAAATTGTAACCTCGGCGTAAGGTATTGGATTACCCTCGTCATCTAGCAATGTAAATACAATGGGGTTTTTAATTAAAATAATTTCTCTAAATTGCTCTTTGCTTTTTTGTACATCACTATAGTTATTTCCATCGTCAAAAGTTATCGTTTGTGTTTCGTATCCGTTCTTTTTCACCTCGAATTTATATTCTTTTTGTAAATCTATAGCATAATTTTCTACTGCTGTTTTTGAAGTAGAAATTGAATCTAACAATACCCATTCATTCTCTTCATTTTTAGAATAAATGTAAACCTGAGCTTCTATACTCTCTTTATCTTCATCAAACACCTCTACTTTTAATGTATCAACAGGATCATAATTAAAAAACAATAAGTCGTCCTTCTTATTTTTACTGATTCTATTGGAGGCTAAATACCCCTTATACCTTCCATTCCAAACAATTCCAAAATCGTCGAAAGAGCTATTTATTGGTTTTCCTAAGTTTCGAACATCAGTCACCTTAACCGCTTTGTTAATTGTATCTACCTCACATACGGAAATATAATTATCTAAACCTCCAAAATTTTGATGACCTCTAGACGAAAAAGTTAACACTCCACTTTCTAAAAAAGGGTAAACTTCGTCGTAAGGAGTGTTTAATTCTTCTACGTTTTGAGGAGAATTCCATTTTCCATTTTCATAAAAAGAATAATAAATATCATAGCCTCCTTTTCCTCCTTTTCTATCGCTACTAAAAAATACTATTTGATGAATACTATCAAAAAATGGAGTTGTCGAATTACTATTGTTTTTATTCAACAACGATACATATTCTGTTTTATCTCCTTTTTTATATTCGAATAGGTTTAAAAGATTAACAGCTTCATCTGAAATATTATATTTCTCAATGTTTTTATCTTTATATGTACTATATTCACTTATATTCCCAGAAAACAATATTTTCTCATCACCAAACGAACAAGGTGTACCTCTATAAAAAACAGTTTTTTTATTTTTAATCAAATTCTTTTTCTTTTCTATTTTCATTAATGTATCGTTCTTTAATACTGTAGGGAATAAATCATAAAAAATAGTTTGTTCCTTTTTATCAATTATTGGTAGAGACAATATAACTGAAGTATCTTTCGTAATAGTCATTCCCAAAAAAGAAGTTCCAAAGTCAACGTTAATCTGTTTTACAGAAAAGAAAGAGTCTTTAGCATTCGAAGTATAATTAATCGGGAAGCTAATAAAATTACCCACATCGTAACTACTGTTTAAATAGTTAGTATTTAATTCAACAACTTTATTATACTCTTCTAAACTCCTCAAACAATCAAAATAAATCGTTTGTTCTTTTTTATTCCAATTAGCAATGGTATGCTTTACTTTCTCGAAATAAAGATTTGCTTCTGAATAATTTTTAAGATTGTAATTCGCTATTGCTAGTTGTTTACTTAAATAAACAAATTCTTTATCGTCGCTTGGCCTTTCTATTAATTGATTATAAATAGAAATACTTTCAACCCAATAACCCCTATTAAATTCTTTATCTGCATTTTCTAATGAAACTTGTCCAAAGAAGGAAAGCGTTACCAATATAAAAAAAAATGTCGTAATATTTCTCATAAACCTTATAATCAAACGAACTAGTTACCAAATATATGCTATTTACGCTTCTTTTCCAATTTTTTTTAATTTCACAAAACATTATACAATTATACTTTCCCATTGCGACTTGATTTCAGTACCTTTGCGTAAATTAAAAACAATTGAATGGCTAATATTTTAGAAGAGATAAAAAAAAGAATACTAGTATTGGACGGAGCAATGGGAACAATGATTCAACAGTACAAGCTCGAGGAAAAAGATTTTAGAAAAGGATGGTTCGACAATCACGACAGCCCATTAAAAGGAAACAATGATTTACTGTCATTGACTCGACCTGAAATTATAAAAGCCATTCATGGAGAATATTTTAAAGCTGGTGCAGACATTGTAGAAACCAATACGTTTAGTGGAACTTGGATTGCTCAAGCCGATTATAACTTGGAAAAATATGCTTACGACATTAATTACCACGGTGCAAAAATAGCTAAAGAAGTAGCCGAAGAATACACTAAAAAAAATCCAGACAAACCTAGATTTGTAGCAGGGTCAATAGGCCCTACAAACAGAACTGCTTCTATCTCT
>CAMZKF010000111.1 GCA_947311095.1 uncultured Flavobacteriales bacterium | reverse complement strand
TTTTCTACGGCTTCTTGTACTGCAGGAATACGGGTAGAACCACCAACTAAAACAATTTCATCGATATCATTAATGGTTAAATCGGCACTTTTTAATGCAGTTGCACAAGGTTCAATGGTTCTTTTTACTAAATCATCAATTAATTGCTCAAATTTAGATCTACTTAAGCTACGTACCAAGTGTTTTGGTCCGCTAGCGGTAGCCGTAACATAAGGTAAATTAATTTCTGTAGTACTAGAACTAGATAATTCTATTTTTGCTTTTTCGGCAGCTTCTTTTAAACGTTGTAATGCCATTGGGTCTTTACGTAAGTCGATGTTTTCTTCGTTGTTAAATTCATCTGCCAACCAGTTAATAATTTTTTCATCAACATCATCACCACCTAAATGCGTATCTCCATCAGTAGCTAATACTTCAAAAACGCCATCGCCTAATTCTAGTACAGAAACATCGTGAGTTCCTCCACCAAAATCAAAAACAACTATTTTTTGATCATCATTTTTCTTGTCTAATCCGTATGCTAATGCAGCAGCAGTTGGCTCGTTTATAATTCTACGAACTTTTAAACCTGCAATTTCACCAGCTTCTTTGGTTGCTTGTCTTTGTGCATCGTTAAAATACGCAGGAACAGTAATTACTGCTTCGGTAACGTCAGTACCTAAATAATCTTCGGCAGTTTTTTTCATTTTTTGAAGCACCATGGCAGAAATTTCTTGAGGCGTGTATAAACGACCATCAATGTCTACACGAGGTGTATCATTGTCTCCTTTTACTACTTTATAAGGTACTCTTTTAATTTCTTGAGTAACTTCATCAAATTTATTTCCCATAAAACGTTTTACCGAGTAAATTGTTTTTGTTGGGTTTACAATTGCTTGACGTTTTGCAGGATCTCCAACTTTACGTTCTCCACCTTCTATAAAAGCGACAATTGAAGGCGTTGTTCTTTTACCTTCTGCATTTTCAATTACAACAGGTTCGTTTCCTTCCATTACAGACACACACGAATTTGTTGTTCCTAAATCTATTCCTATTATTTTTCCCATTTTATTCTATCTTTTAAATTGGTTATTTTTTTTTTCTATTTACAATTTCTATTTAGTCAATTCTTGTGCCATCTCTATTTTGTGCCATTTTATATTTTTATTATGACAAAGCGACAGTAAAACCTATTAAAGAATTGTTTTTTCTGAAAAAAAGGCATAAAAAAAGCTACACATAACTAAGAATGTGTAGCTTTTTATTTTTCTTACCGATATATATTATATCGAATCATTATCTCTTACGATATTAGTTCCTGAATTGGAAACTCCCAAAGAAACCGATTTCAAACTATTTTCGGTTACCACTAAACGAATGTTAGAACCATTGTTTCCTATTGCCGAAGAACCTCTAACAAAAGAATTGTTGGTTATTTTCACTAAATTATACGATCCTGAAAAACTTCCATCTAAACTAATATAAGGAGAAGCTCCTGTGTCAAAAAAAGCATTTTCTGATATTATTAAATTTGTAAAAGCACTTCCCGTCATGTGAATCATTATATGGCTATTGTTTCCATCCGGAGTATAAACGTCATCAAAAGAATTTCCTGTAATAGCTGTTTTTGCTCCTGCATATAAATGTAGTACAAAATCGTCGCATCGGTTGCCCGAAAATATACCATATTTTAAATATACTTTAGAATCTGTAATGGTATTATTGGTTATATTACCTACGGTGTAGAAAGTAGAAGAAGTAAAATCTCCTCCTATTTGCGAATTGCTTATTTTAGATGACGTAATAGATAACACTCGGTTAAATGAACAATTATAAACTTCACTATTGGTTAAATATCCGATTTCTTGAGTACTTCCAACCGTACAGTTATTAAAATAACAGCTATTAAATGTCGCTTTCCATCCTAGCTTAGATACGTTTGTAAAAGTACAACCGATAAAAGTAGTTTGTTCGTCTGCATCTATTTGCAAGTTTTCAAATTGTACTCCTGTTATGACACTTTTATCGTTAAAGCTTACAACTTCACTACCTGTCCCTATTATTTTCCCTCCACTAATGCTAACTCCTTCTTTGTCAAATTTAGAATAGTTTGAAGTAATATTAATTGTTCCTTTTATATTTATAATATCGTCGTAGGCAGTTGTTACGTTCGAATAATTAGAATTGTCCACTACAACAATCGAAGAACCACTAGAAGGTAACGAGATTGAACCTCCTCCATTACTCAATGTAATATTTGCCCCACTAATAGAAAGTGTTTGTATTTCGTTGCTTGGATCAGCATCGGCATCGTTTGGTGAAGTTAGTATAGTTGGGGTATTGGATAAATCATTATAGTCTCCACTAAATGCATTATCTGCTGATTTTGCATGCAAGGCATAAGGAACAGACAATAATTGAGATGTTCCCATTAATTGATAATTTGTCCCCCCTGTGGCATCTAATTCTATTTTTACATAATAATTTCCATTCCCCCAGTTAATAGCAGACATCGAACCATTTATATTTGTTCCATCTCCTATTTGAAGATTTACCAATCCAAAATTATTGGTATTTGCATTGTGTGTTTCCGAAAATACAGCGGTACCACTAGGCGAGCCTTGAACTATACTTATTCTAAATTGAACAGATTGATTCGCTATAATCGCTCCTGAACTATTTCTAGCTACAGCTTGATATTGCATTTTTTCGGGGGCTTGTCCATAGGTAAATAAGCTAATGGATAGAGCCGAAACAATTGTTAGTATTATTTTTTTCATGATTTTAATTGTTTTTAATGATTTTAAAAATGTTGTTTTTATTTTCGTTTGTTATTGTAAGAATATAAACACCTGCTGGAATTTCTTCAATGTAAACTGAAGTTGTAACACCGCTTAGTTGTATCGTTTTCATTAATTTACCTTCTAAATTGTGAAGCAGAGCTACCGTATTCGAACTATTATTTTGCTCTATGGTAAAACGATTTCGAGTAGGATTGGGATATATTTTATATAAATTGAGTGATTCTTCTTTTACAGCGGTAATCGCTAAATTACTTTGCTGAAAGCCTTGTGTGAGGATTGTATTTCCGTTGTTAATAGTTGAAGTTACAGGTTCTCCGATAGTCCAAGATAACGCTATTCCATTGCTATTATACTCTTTTCCTGCGCAAGAAATTACCTCTTGAGAAAAGTAAGAAGAAGAAAGTATTAAAGGAAGTATCCATATTCTTTTTTTCATAATTTTTAGATTTTATCTGTTAACGATAGGGTAAATGTATAGCTCTTACTTTGTAAAAAAAATACCTAATAGTAGGTAGAGCAAAAACATTTTAGTTTCTTTAAAAATCTATTAATTTTTATTTTTGAGGATAAAATCACTATTTTTCAATAGAAAACTTATCTTATTTAAGCGACATGAATTATTTACTTAACAAAACCACTCCTTAATAACTTTGGCTGTGAATATAAAATTCTTATCTTTAGCTAAGAAAACAAACGCAAGGTTTAGTTTTCTTAGCTTAAACAATATTTAATCACGCTATATCGCTATAAAAAAAATAAATGCATAAGGACAACAGTATTAAAATTTCGTTTATTATTCCAGTATATAATAGACCTGACGAAATAACAGAACTACTTGAAAGTCTAGTTCTCCAAACAGTTAATGAATTTGAAGTTATCATAGTTGAAGATGGCTCTAATATTAAATGCGAAAAAATATGCAATCAATATGCAGACAAGCTTAACCTAAAATATTTTTACAAAGATAATTCTGGACCTGGTCAGAGTAGAAACTATGGTTCAGAAAAAGCTAAGGGAAATTATTGCATTTTTTTGGATTCTGATTGTGTTTTACCTCATAATTATTTTGAGATTGTTCAACATTCATTGAAAAATGATTATATAGACGCTTTTGGAGGGCCTGACAGAGCTCATTCTAATTTTAGCATTCTCCAAAAATCAATTAACTATTCTATGACCTCCTTTTTTACAACAGGAGGAATTCGTGGCAATAGTGAAAAATTTGAAAAGTTTCATCCAAGAAGTTTTAATATGGGGTATTCGAAAGACGTATTTAATACGACGAAAGGTTTTTCTAAAATGAGATTTGGAGAAGATATAGATATGAGTATTCGAATATTACAAAATGGGTTTAAGACAAAATTGATAAAAGAGGCTTATGTATATCATAAAAGAAGAACAAGTCTTAGACAATTTTTCAAACAAGTTTTTAATTCTGGAATTGCCCGAATAAACTTATACAAAAGACATCCAAAATCACTTAAAATAGTTCACTTTGCTCCTGCTCTATTTACAATTGGTTTAATTATCTTATTGCTCTTTTCTGTGTTTTGTTCAATATTTTTCCTACTCCCTATATTGATTCATATTCTAATTATATTCGTTGATTCAAGTTTAAAAAACAAGAGTATTCATATTGGCATTATGTCTGTCATAACAAGTTACACACAACTATTAGGCTATGGATTAGGTTTTATCAGTGCTACTTGGAAACGTATTATTTTGAATCAAAAAGAATACGCTGCTTACGTAAATAATTTTTACAAATAAAACTCGCTACACTAGATATCAATTAAATAATGAAGTGCAATTATAAATAGTTTTATTATCACTTAGGCGATGAAAATAAATTCTATTTTAACAGCGCATTTCATTATTATTTTGGAATAAAACAGATGGTGTGTGTCTCTATAAGCTTATAGTCTAATTTCTATTCTGTTATATACAGGAACGATAATTGAGTATTTTTTCATTTCAATGATTTTGTAAAATTAGATATTCAACAATTAAGTTGAATTGCTTCTGTAATTGTATGCGTTAGGGATAGTAGCGGTAGCTTTGGGATTGTAAAACTTAGCTAAACTTGGCTAAAAAGAGCGAACTTGTAAGCTCCTTTTTGGCTTAGTTTAGCTTGGTTTATAATTTCAAACTACAAGCGAATAGCCCGTATAAACGCCCTACTGTTTAAAAGCTTTCTTTTATTAAATAATTGTTTCTATTGGGAGAGCTTCTTGCTATCATTTCGCCTAGGAAACCAGCCAAAAACATTTGAAATCCGATAATCATAGCGGTAAGTGCGATGTAAAATCCTGTTCTATTTGCCAATAAAGTTCCTGCGGTATCAAAAAAGAGCTTGTCGATGCCTATAAAAAGGGAAAAGAAAAATCCGATGGCAAACATTAATGTTCCTATTGTTCCGAAAAAATGCATGGGACGTTTTCCAAATTTCCCAATAAATGAGATGCTAAATAGATCTAAAAATCCATTGATAAAGCGTTCTAAACCAAATTTTGTTACGCCGTATTTTCGTTCTTGATGCTGAACTACCTTTTCTCCTATTTTAGTAAAACCAGCCCATTTTGCTATAACGGGAATGTAACGATGCATTTCGCCATAGACTTCAATTGTTTTGATTACTTCTTTTTTGTATGCTTTTAGCCCACAGTTAAAATCGTTGAGTTGAATGCCGCTCATGTAACGAGTTGCTCCGTTAAAAAACTTGGTGGGAATTGTTTTCGACAAGGGGTCGTAACGTTTTTTCTTCCAACCAGACACCAAATCGTAACCTTCTTCTGCTATCATGGTGTATAACTCGGGGATTTCTTCGGGACTGTCTTGCAAATCGGCATCCATGGTAATAACTACATTGCCTTTAGCGGCTTCAAAACCTACATTGAGCGCTGCTGACTTTCCGTAATTTCTTCTAAAAGAGATTCCTTTTACGTTATTATTCTTAGATTTCAATGCGTTAATTACCTCCCAAGAAGCGTCAGTACTGCCATCGTCTATGAATAATATTTCGTAACTAAAGTGATTCGTTGTACAAACTTTGTCTATCCATTGGCTTAATTCGGGCAAGGATTCTGCCTCGTTTAAAAGTGGTATCACTAAGGATATTTGCGGTATTGAAGTTTCTTTTTCCATAATTAATATTCAAATATACTAAAACCTATTCGCTTTTATTCGTCTCTTATTGTTTTTTTATGCTTATGCTTATTAAATTATAAAATGCTACAAATAAATAGTTTTATCGCATTTCAATATATTGTAAACTTAGGTTGGCATTATAAGTTTCCGATGGTTGGTTCTGTTTTTTAACTATACGAATTTTTCTACCAAAGTTAGGGGGTAACTCCTATTTAACATTTTTAAAATATCGGCTTAATGTTTTTTTATTTTAAGCTTTATTTTGCTCCTGCTATTACTTCTAATAAATTAGTGTCGTTGAAATATTTCTGAGCTGTATTCAACAAATCTTTTGAGGTTACATTATTAATTGCCTGAATATATCGGTTATAAAAATCAAAACTGTCTCCTTTAAAATAGACTCCTTTAAATCGGTCGGCAATAGAAAATACTCCATCAGATTCTTTCAGTAAACTACCTAGCATGTAGTTTTTTACGGTTTCTAATTCTTTAGCCGAAACTTTTTTAGTTGTTATTTCGCTTAATTCATTATAAATTTCTTGTACTGCTAAAGTCGTAACATCTTTTCCTACTTCGGTAGTTATAAAAAAGAAGCTTGCGTCTTCAGAGGTTGCTATTCCTGAGCCTATTCCGTAAGTATATCCTTTGTCTTCTCTTATGTTTTTCATTAGCCTAGATCCAAAGTAACCTCCAAATAGTGTGTTTAATATTTTTAAGTTGTAAAAATCGGTACTTCCAAAAGGAACATCTAGTACTTTTCCTATTCTGATTCCCGACTGTATCGCTTTTTCTTTTTCAAAAAAATGTTGTCCACCTTTATTCGTTACAACTTTATCAAAATGAATTACTTGACTTTTTCTATCTGGTATTTGGGAAAAATACTTTTCTAACAATTCATATACATTTTCTTCAAAATTTCCAGAAACAAACAATTCACAATTTGGAGCGACCAAATGCTTGTTATGAAAACTTATTAATTCTAAACTACTTACATTATCATAATCAGATGCAGAAAGCGTTCTTCCATAGGGATGATTTTCAAACAATAAATTATTGAAATTTTTACGGCAAATGTAGTCTGTTTTTTCTTGCTGTATCAAAAAGTTTTGTTGCGAGTTTTTCAAATAAATAGCAGTTTCTCTTTCGGGAAAAGTTGGATTTAGAATTGCTTCTACAAATATAGGCAAAACAGTATTGAGGTGTTTGGTTAAGGTAAACAATGCAAAATGAGATCTATCTCCATTGCAAGAAGATTCGAAAAAAGCACCGTAATAGTCAACTAATTCAACAATTTTTCCAGGACTATATTTGCTCGAAGCCTCCCCTACTAAATTTGTCATTGCACTAGCTTCCAATGCTTTTTCACCATGCTTTAAACCTGCTTTTACTATCAATTCTATTTGTACAACTTCTTGACTTCCTATGTTAAAGCCATGAATAGGTATTCCATTTGACAGTTTTTTTTCTGTTGGACTAGGAAAAGGAATTTCTGTTATTTTTTTTATTTGAGGGGCTATTTTTCTATCCAGCATATATTATTTATTTTTGATTTGTAATACAAAACAGAACAATTCGATTCTGCAAACATAATTTTTGACTGTTCCAATAAATCTTTATCAGTTATAGCATGAAATTTATCTTCTTCTTTATTTATCATATCAGCATCTCCCAACAATTCAAAATAACCTAATCCCATAGCTTTATTCAACACGCTCATTTCTCCAAAAACAGTGGTCGATTCTATTTTATTCTTAACCATTGTTAATTCTTTTTCATCGCACAGTTCTCGTTGCATAATATCTAACTCAGCCCTTATTAATTTGTAAGCCTCATCTAAGTTTACTCCTTTTTTAGGTTTTCCACTTACAATAAACAACCCCTCGTCTAAACTACCCGATATATAAGCATTTATGTCAGTAAAGCTATGCGTTTCTTTTATTAGTTTACGGTACAAGCGAGAAGATTCTCCTCGGGACAGTACGTCTGATATTAAATCCGAAACATAGTATGATTTCTCTAATCGATTTCCCATTTTAAAAGCAAGATAAATCATATCAGACGGCACATCTCTTTCTACCTCTAGCTTTCTTAATGCCGTTTGTTTTGGTTCTTTAGGCAGGTTTCGTTCATATTTTTGTCTTCCTTCTATGTCTCCAAACCATTTTTCAACTAAAGCTTTTACCGTTTTTATTTCTACATTACCAGCAATGCTCAATATTGCGTTTTTAGGACCATAATGTTTGTAAAAAAACGCCTTAACATCTTCCATTGTAGCGTCCTCTATGTGTTTTATTTCCTTTCCAATTGTAGCCCACTGATAAGGGTGGATTTTGTAAGCCAAAGGTCTCAATAGCAACCAAACATCTCCATAAGGCTGATTCAAATAACGCTGTTTAAACTCTTCTATCACCACACTTCTTTGAACCTCTAAACTCTTGGGAGTAAAAGCCAAACTTTTCATTCTATCGGATTCTAACCACAGAGCTGTTTCTATATTTTGATAAGGCAAGGTATCGTAGTAATTTGTCAAATCATTAGAAGTAAACGCATTGTTTTGTCCTCCTGCATTTTGCAAAGGTTCATCAAACAATTCAATATTTTCAGAGCCTCCAAACATCAAATGTTCAAACAAATGTGCAAACCCCGTTTTATCTGGATTTTCGTCTCTAGCTCCAACATCATAAACTAAGCTTACAGCTACTATTGGCGTAGAATTGTCTTCATGTACAATCACACGCAGACCATTTTCTAATGTAAATTTATTGTATTTAATCATTTATTCCTTTTGTTATTACAAGGGGATTATTCCTTTATTCGTTTATTATTTAGAGCGTTACCCAAGGGTCAAGCTATCACTACTCACTCTTTTTACTTGCAACAGCAAGCAAGTAAAAAGGAGTTCAAACAAACCGTTCTATCTCTAACGCATAGCACTAATAGCTATAATCTTGCTCTTCTTAAAATATAATAAATCGTATTATTTTTATTACATTTCACACCAAATTAACATTTAAATGAGCCTCATAAATAGTTTCTTTTCTCACTTCTTTTCTTCAAAAAATAAATTCATAGCTATTGGCTATAAATGGATTTTCATTCATCAATAAGAAAAAAATTAACTCTACTTCTTTTAATGCATTTCAAAATTAAATTGTATTCCTATTTTATTTCAACTTATTTATCTCTTCTTCTGAAAGACCTGTTATTTCTTTTATTAAAGATAAATCCATTTCTTTTTGTAACATATTTTTGGCAATTTTTATCTTGCCTCTTATTTCCCCTTCTTCTCGTGCGGTGTCCAATGAGTTTTTAATGTCTCTGTAATATTTTAAACTATCTTCATAATCTTGGTATTCTTCTTGGCTAAACTTTGCTATTTCAGCAGTTTTAAAAAGCTTTAAGAAAATACTTTCTTTTAATTCACTAGGAATCCGATCTAATTTATGAAGGTTTTTTAATACAAAAAGCCATTTTTCAAATCGAGTCTTTAATTCATTTGCCTTTTTATTAAATTTAGG
>CAMZKF010000110.1 GCA_947311095.1 uncultured Flavobacteriales bacterium | reverse complement strand
GTGTTTATTTCTTCTTAAAATCACTTCCCGTAGGATTTTGAAAAACTTCTAATTCAAAAGAGGGAACTATAGCTAATAAATGGTCAAAAATATCGGCAATAATACTTTCGTAAATGACCCATTGTTTGTTTTTGCTAAAAGCATAAATTTCTATTGGTAGTCCTTTTTCATTTGGAGGCAACTGCCTAACCATACAAGTTAAATCTGTATTTATATTGTTGTTTTGTTTTAAATAATGTTCGACATAAATTCTAAAAACCCCAATGTTTGTAAGGCTTCTTCCATTTATGTGCTTGCCGTTTACTTGTTTGTGTTTTTGATTGTAAAGTCGAATTTCTTCTTGTTTCTCGTGCAGGTAATTTTTAATCAATTCGATTTCTTCTAACTCTTTAATCAATTGCTCGGAACAGAATTTAACACTGCTAATTTTTAAATTTAAGGCTCTTTTTATTCTTCTTCCGGGTGATTCTTCCATTCCTCTCCAGTTTTTAAAAGAGTCTGAAATCATAGAATAGGTAGGTATTGTGGTTATGGTTAAATCAAAATTTCTTACTTTAATTGTGGCTAAATTTATTTCTATAACGGTTCCGTCTGCGCCATATTTATTCATCGAAATCCAATCTCCAATTCTAACCATATCGTTAGCGGCGAGTTGTATGCTTCCTATAAAACCTAGAATGGTATCTTTAAAAATTAACAATAAAATAGCAGACATAGCTCCCATTGCAGTTATGAAAAACATTGGGGTTTTTCCTGTAAGTAAAGAAAAAATAGTGATGCCAAAAAATAGGTAAACAATTATTTTAGTCAGTTGGGCATAGCTCTGCAAAGGCTTGTCTTTATAGCGTTCTTTTGTTTCTAAATAGTTGTGAAGAGCATTAATAAATGAGATGATTAACCTAGCAAAAGCTATTGCTAATATAGCTTCTAGCAATGAGTTAAGGAAAGGAATAAATGCTTTGTAGTTTTCTAAAATTGAACTGAGCGTGTATATCACAATTGCGATTGGTAAAATACCCGAAAGTTTTTTGAAAAAATGCTCTTTTACAAGTAAATCGTCCCATTCTGTTTTTGATTTGTCGGCAAAACGGTGCACCCAATTCAACACAATGGTTTTGGTTGTCCAATAAACTAGAAAGCAGATGAAGGCAATCACCAAAAAGTGTAAAAATGTAACCACTAAATCTTCATTGGGAAATGACCATCCGAGTTGTTGTATTAAATCTGAAATATATTTTTTCATAATGTTGGATAATTTTCCTTTTTGTATTTTAAATTTTTATGTCGATTTAATTCACTACATTAATTTTAATTCAATGTTAAATAGGTATAAAAACAACAAATTAGAACAAAATTAGTTAGTATCAAAATTATAAATACCAATTAATATGTTATACTTTTTCTATTATCGTTAATTTTGGATAGTTTTCTAGTTTTAGCATTAAGTTTGCTTTCTTTTTTATCGAATACTCGAGGGTAATGACACAATCTAATTCAAATTTTTGAGCTATTATTTTCAAATCAAATATTTTAACTAAACTCATCAATACATTCATATCTTCATATTTAAAATGTATTGTAATTTGCTCCGTCACTTCTTTGGTTATAATCGTTGCGTTTTCTAAAGCTGTTCTTGCTCCTTCTTTGTAAGCTTGTACCAATCCGCCAACCCCCAACTTTGTACCTCCAAAATAACGTACAATTACGACTAGTACATTGGTGATGTTAAAAGAATTTAATTGCCCATAAATTGGTTTTCCTGCACTGTTGTTTGGTTCTCCGTCGTCGCTATATCTGTATTTTTCGCCTTTTACACCGAGTTTAAATGCATAGCAATAGTGCCCAGCATCTTTGTACTGGTTTTTCAAAGTGTTTATTCTTTCTTTTACTTCGGTTTCAGATTGAATTGGATAGGCAAAGGAATAAAACTTACTTGCTTTTTCCTTGAAGTAACTTTCAGAAGGTGATTTTATGGTTCTATATTCTTCTAACATTATTAATCTGCCAAAGCGACTACTTCTTGTATTTCTGGCATGTGTGATTTTAAAAGTGATTCTATGCCTCCTTTTAGCGTTGCAGTAGAGGAGGGGCAACCACTACAAGCTCCTTTTAAGACTACTGTTACTGTTCCTGTTATTTCATCAAAAGATTGAAAACTAATAGCCCCACCATCGGAAGCTACTGCAGGAGCTACATATTCGTCCAATAAATTAACTATCATTTGATCGGTTTCTGTTTTTATTACAGGAGCTTCAATCATAGTTGTCTTAGTCGATTGTTCTTCTGAAACATCACAAGATACCTCTACTAAAGAAGGAACTTTTTCTACAATTACATCGTTTTTCTTTACCCAATCGACTACAAATGCTTGCAACTCATTTGAAATATATTCCCATTGTAGTGCTTCTGATTTTGTAATAGTTATAAAATTTGAAGCTATAAATACACCTTGTACAAATGGAAAATTAAACAAAGCTTCTGCTAGAGAACAGTGTCCTTTTGCCGATTGTTGTGATAAAAATTCGGCTGTGTTTCCGTCTGAAATTAGCATTACATCTGCTACAAATTTCATTGTAGATGGATTTGGTGTTGCTTCTGCGTATATGGTTACTGGTCTCATGTTTTCTCGTTTATTTAAAATGTGCTGTAATTTACATTTTTTAGGTTTCTATTTGTAAAAATATTTATTATCTCTAGGTCAATAAATAAAGTCTGTTTTTTTAGCTAACATATTTTTCAATTTCTTTATTTGTTTGTCAACTTCTACGTCATCCCAATTAAAAAAATCTTTAGCTATTGAAACTGCTAAGTTTATTTCTGAATGAACAGACAGTGGGTCAAAATTTAGTTTTCCTGTTCGTCGATTAAAGAAATCTTCTAAAGTAATAACAGCTTCGTAGTTTAAACAAAACCAAATTTCAGCTTCTACAATATTACTTCTCTTTTTTGAATTAAAATTGTCGAGTATTGTTTCGGTTTGTTTTCCGTAATTTCGAACCAAGTATTCAGCTTTATGTTCATCTATTTTTGCTGTTCTCAATTTTGTTTTTACATTGTTAATGTATTGAAATACTTCTTCTGGGTTTTTAAAGTCACCTCCATTAATGGTAATGTGTTCAGTTTTACAAGTGTTTTTTAAATTCAAATCTTTGCTCACTAAATCTACAATTTTTTTAGCCATTAGACGGTAGCCCGTAAGTTTACCTCCTGTTATTGTAATTAAGTTAGAATTAGAAATAAATACCTCATCTTTTCTCGATAATTCCGAAGGGTCTTTTCCTTCTTCATGAATCAAAGGACGTAATCCCGACCAAGAGGATACAATATTATTTATAGTCAAATCTTGTCGAGGGAACATATTGTTTATCGCTTTCAACAAGTAATCAACATCTTTTAAGGTTACGTTTGGTTCTTCTAATTTTGCATCATAATTTGTATCGGTTGTTCCAACGTATGTAACTCCTAATCTTGGGATTGCAAAAATCATTCTTCCGTCGGGAACGTCAAAATAAACACTTTGTTCTAAAGGGAAATCTTTTTTAGAAAAGACTAAATGTACACCTTTTGTTAAGTGTAGTCTTTTCCCTGTTAGCGATTTGTCTTGCTTTCTTATAATGTCACACCAAGGACCAGCTGCGTTTATTACTTTTTTTGCTTTTATTTCAAAGGTTTCATTATTCAATAAATCGGTACATAGTACTCCATTTGTTATTTTATCTTTATAAGTTAGTTCGTTAACCTCACAATAATTTAACGATAATGCTCCGTAATTATAAGCGGTTTTTAATACTTCTAATGTCAATCGAGCATCGTCTGTTCTGTATTCGGCATAATAGCCACCTCCTAAAGAATGTCATTTCTTAACAATGGTTCTTTAGCCAATGTTTCTGCTTTAGAAAGCATTTTTCGTTTGTCTTTTCCTGTTACTCCAGCCAATTTGTCGTAAAACCATAAGGCTATATTGGTTGAGAACTTACCTAAACTACCTCCTTTTATCAGTGGTAATAGCATTTTTTCTGGTACAACTAAATGGGGAGCATTCTTATATGCAATAGCTCGTTCTTTTCCTACGTCACTCACCAATTTAACTTCCAATTGTTTTAAATAGCGAAGCCCTCCATGTATTAGCTTGGTCGAACGGCTACTTGTACCAGCTGCATAATCTTGTTTTTCGATTAAGGCTACACTGAGTCCCCTGTTAGCAGCATCTAAAGCTATTCCTGCTCCTGTAATTCCTCCGCCAATAATGACTAGGTCAAATTCTTTTGTTTTAAAAGAATTTTTGATTTCTTCTCGCTTTAGGGCGTTAAATTTATTGTGTTTTAATCCTGCCATTTTATTCTTAATACTTTAAGATAAGTTGTCTTTGGTTTGTTTATTTTATACAAAGTTAAAACTTTGAGTTTAATTAGATGTTAGATTTATGTTACCAATTAAGCAAGGTAAATTAATCTTTATCAATCCAATTCATTGAACGTTTTACTGCTTTTTTCCAAAGATTATATTTTTTTATCACTTTATTATTATCCATTTCTTGCACAAATCGATAGTCAATTTTTTTCATTTCAACGAGTTCCTCTTTTTTCCAAAAACCAGTGTATATTCCAGCCATATAAGCAGCTCCTAATGCTGTCGATTCTATTGTCTTTGGTCTAACTACTGGAGTGTTTAAAATATCGGCTTGAAATTGCATTAAATAATTATTTGCTGCCGCCCCTCCATCAACATTGAGTGTCTTTAGCTTTACTTTAGCGTCTTCCTCCATAGCTTTTAACACATCTTTACTTTGAAAAGCAAGTGATTCTAAGGTCGCTTTGGCTAATTCAGGAATACCTGTATCTCTAGTCAGACCAAATATAGCTCCTCTAGCATACATGTCCCAGTAAGGAGCTCCTAATCCTGCAAATGCTGGTACTACAATAACGTCACTTTCTTCGTCTATTGAATTTGCCAAGGCTTCTGTTTCTGAAGAAGAGGTTATAATTTGCAAGCCATCTCTTAACCATTGAACTGCTGCTCCTGCTATAAAAATACTACCTTCAAGTGCATATTCTATTTTTCCGTCTATTCCCCATGCAATAGTCGAGATAAGTCCATGCGAACTTTCCATTTTGTGAACTCCCGTATTCATAAGCATAAAACAGCCTGTTCCATAAGTGTTTTTTGCTTCTCCAACCTCAAAACAACCTTGCCCAAACAATGCTGCTTGTTGATCTCCTATTACACCTCTAATTGGAATCTTAACACCTTCGTAAGTCCAGTAGCCAAAATCGTCAGAACTATTTTTTACTGCAGGTAAAATTCGCTTAGGAATGCCTAATAACTCAAGTAATTCGTCGTCCCATTCAAGCGTATTAATATTAAATATTAATGTTCTTGAGGCATTAGAATAATCAGTTGCGTGTACTTCCGAATTTGTTAAATTCCATATCAGCCAAGTGTCTATTGTTCCCACAATTAAATTGTCTTGGCGAAGCAAAGATTCTGCGACATCACAATTGTTTAAAAGCCAATTTATTTTAGTTCCAGAAAAATAAGAGTCGATAAAAAGTCCTGTTTTTTCTTTAAAAAGTTCTTGGTGTCCATCTGTTTTCAATTTCTCACAAAATGAAGCTGTTCGTTTATCTTGCCATACAATTGCATTAGAGATTGGTTCTCCTGTTGTTTTATTCCAAGCTACAATTGTTTCTCTTTGATTTGTAATGCCTATTGAATCAATGTGTGATGCAGGTACATTATTGTTTTCTAATAAGGTCGTCAGCACTTCCATCTGAGTTTCTAAAATCTCTATTGGATTATGTTCTACCCAACCAGCCTTCGGAAAAATTTGTTTAAATTCTTTTTGCTCAACGGCAATTGTAACTCCTTTATTATCAAATAAAATAGCTCTACAACTGGTAGTCCCTTGGTCAATCGATATTATATACTTCATAGTTTTCTAAAAATTATTAGGGCATTTCCCCGTAAAAAAACGGGGTCGTGCTATCCATTCTATCTTTTATTTTTCATAAACGAAAAAAAATAAAAGGATGCCATTACTATCACTAATGCAAAAATAGTGTTTTATACCAATTAAAATCTAAAATGCTCTAAATAAAATTATAGGACTTCAATTATGCTGTTTTTAAGCTTAGAGTCGAAACTAAAAATAAAGGATTGTTTGGTTAATTTGTCTAAGTAATAGGAAAGGTTAAAAAAAATGCAAAGCTATTTTATTTCAAAGGTTTCTTAACGTTTTGTTTGCCGTTAGATTAAGAAAATGTTTCATGTTATAATTGGTTAAATGTAAAACAAAGTAAGATAAAAAAAAACTTGCAGTTGTTGTATGCTAACTTCTAGTCAATTTAATTATATTCGCGATTTATTCCAAACCTCTTAACTTTTTGGTTTTTAAACTAAGGTAATTTGATTCTTACCAATTTAATGTTGAAATGCACTGAAAGAAATTATTAGCGTATTTCAAGTTGGTATAAACTTTTGGATTGGTAAGTAGAACGACATAAATAATGGCAGAAATAAAAACAGTATCTTTTATTGGTTCAGGTAACGTAGCAACTAATTTAGCAAAATCCTTTTACAGAAAAGGAATAAAGATAGATATTATATATAGTAATACAATTGAAAACGCACAACTTTTAGCAAACAAAGTTGGAGCAAAAGCGGTTAATAACCCAACCGAAATTGACATTGTTAGCGATTTGGTGGTAGTAGCCTTAAAAGATCAAATTGTAGATGCTGTACTGAGTCAAATAAAGATAAATAACGCATTATTAGTGCATACTTCTGGAAGCATAAATAGCATTAGTTTAGCCAAGTATTCCAATAGATATGGTTGTTTTTATCCCTTTCAAACTTTTAGAAAAGAATTTCAAGTTGACTTGTATGAGGTTTATTTGTTTGTAGAAGCAAATTCCTCAAAAGATACTGAATTACTAAAGAAAACAGCTCGGTTGTTTTCAAATAAAGTTGTTGAAATGAATTCAAAAGAAAGAAAATCATTACATATAGCGGGAGTAGGCTTAAATAATTTTACGCACTATTTATTAAGTATAACGAAACAATATTGTAAAGAAAACAATTTAAAAACCGAATATTTAACCAGTTTACTCACGCAAACAGTCAATAATTCATTTTATGTAGAAGAAGCCTTATCTTTGCAAACTGGACCAGCTAGGAGAGGAGATGTAAAAATAATAGAAAATCATATTTCAACACTTGAAAGTTATCCTAAATACCAAAAAATATACAAAGCAATTTCTCAACTAATTTTAGACGAATTTCATGAAGACAAGTTCCAATTATAAACAGCGATTACAAAATATCACAACATTTATTTTTGATATAGATGGGGTATTTACTAATGGAAATATATTTTTTAGAGCCAATAACGAATCTATTCGTTCGTTCAATGCTAGAGATGGGTATGCTGTTTCAGAAGCTCAAGAAAAAGGTTTTAACATTGCGGTTATAACTAGAGGAGACTCTCTTATTGTGAAAGAAGTTTTTGCGTCAATAGGGATTACAGATGTTTTTATAGACGTTAAAGACAAAGAAGAAGTGTTTGATAGTTATTTAAAAGCTAAAGCATTAACCAAGGCTGAAGTTCTTTATATGGGAGACGACATTCCAGATTATGAATGTATAAAAAAAGCAGGAATAGGAGCTTGCCCTCGTGATGCCGTGAAAGAGCTAAGAGCAATAGCAGATTATGTCTCTACGTTCAATGGAGGAAAAGGAGCTGTAAGAGATGTTATAGAGCAGACCATGCGGCTACAAGGAAAATGGTTTAAAACATAATTATATTGAACTTAATAAGGTCAGTTTTAACTCAAAAAAGTGAAAAATGCATAAAAAAACAATCAATCATAAAATCTTTTCGTTTACTCAATGTACTGGCTATGTTGGGACTTTTGTTTGGCTTAAAAAAATATTTCCAGCTACATTTTGACTTAGATTATTTTATAAGAAACGATTTTGACTTTTACCTACTTTTAATAACTGTTGGGTTAATTTCTAGTGGAGGTTACTTGGTTAATGATATTTTTGATGTGGAAACCGATAAGGTTAATAAACCAGAAAAGCAATTGCCTTATAGTTCTAATACACGTTGGATTATTTATTTAATGCTAAATGTATTTGCTGCTACTCTAACTTTTTATATAGCTCAAAATGTAGTTACTATTTTCATCTTATTGGGGACAATTATTCTTTTATTTTTTTATTCTTTTATTTTTCAAAAAGTCATTTTAATAGGGAATTTAATAGTTGCTTTTTTGGCTAGTATTTTACCTTTTTTATTTCTAGTTTTCTACATTGAACAACCGAATAAGTCAATGCTCTCCATTATTTATTTTTACTCAATAATGGCTTTTATAGTTACACTATTGAGAGAAATTGTAAAAGATAAAGAAGATGAAGAAGGAGATGAGAAAACAGGGTATAAAACATTGGCTGTTTTATCTAATGATTTATTTTTGAAATATATAACAATCTCTTACTTAGTTATTTCAAGTGTTTTATTTCTATTTTTAATTTACATATTTAATTTTGGTGTATTGCTTGAAAGTCAGAATTATTTTTGGATTATTTGTGCGCTTGTTTATTGGTCGAGTTTAATTTTTATACTTCAATCAAAATATAATAAAGTTAGTTCAGCTCTTAAGTTAACTCTGTTTCTAGGAGTCTTGTTTTTATATTTTTAAACACATAATAAAACAAAGAAGAATCAGTTACCAAAGTACTATAAATAAAACAATAATGTTACAAGAAAAATTAAAGCAAAACAATATAATATTAGCCTCTCAATCACCCAGAAGAAAAGAATTGTTGAGCGGAATACTTCCTTCTTTTTCAACGCAGGTAAAAGCCGTAGAAGAGGTTTATCCAGAAGGATTATCTAACAGTGAAATAGCCACTTATTTAAGTGAGTTAAAAGCGGAAGCCTTTCAAAATTCACTTAAAGATGCAGACGTAGTCATTACCGCCGATACCATTGTTTGTTTAGGAAATAAAGTTTTAGGAAAGCCTAAAGATAAAGACGAAGCAATACAAATGTTAACCAAGTTGAGTGGGCAAACGCATGAAGTGATAACTGGAGTAACCATAATGTCCAATAAAAATAAAGTTTCTTTTTATGATGTTACGGAAGTTTCTTTTTATGATTTAACAGCACAGGAAATAGCCTATTATGTAAAAACAAATAAACCGTTTGATAAGGCAGGAGCTTACGGTATTCAAGAGTGGATAGGTTTTGTTGGGATAAAAGAAATGAAAGGCGATTATTACAACGTAATGGGGTTGCCATTACACAAGCTTTATCGTTATTTGAATGAATTTGTTAAAAAATAAAGTTTGACTCAATTAAGTATAGAGTCCGTTTAGCTACTTATACCAACCTAAATTAGGAAGAATTTGACATCGGTAACACCTTTCGATTTAGCTCTAAGTTTAATTTTAGAATTAAAGGATTCTGCATTTGCGTTTGTACTTCTGTTACCCATAATAAAAAAACATCTCAACAATTAAATGATAATCCAAAAAAAAGAAAAAAAACCAGACGCATTCACTTACGAATAATCCCTAAGTTTTAGACGTGAACCTTTTATTTTTCATAGTATATGTTTTCTTTTGTAAAATCACTACCAAGATTTCCTTGAACTGCTATAGTTAATCTATCTTGTGTTAATTTTGTAATATAAAGATAAGATTCTTCATAGTAAAACATTGGTAAGTATTCATTGTCAGTTAGAGTAACTTTTATCATTTCATTTTTAACAGTGTAAGTTCCTATTTTATTGTGGTTAAAAATTATCCAATCTTCATCTGTAAACCTTAAGGTTTTAAGTTTATCACTTGGTAAACTTGGGACTTTGGTGTCAAATGAATACAATAAATGCCAAGGGTGTTTAGTTAATTTGTGTTTGATTCTAAATTCCAAACCTCCATCCTTGTATTTTTTATGACAGGAAGGTAATACGATAAAGGATAAGATTAATGCAATAAATAGCAGTTTTGTTGATTTCATAAGGTTTTTGTTGTTATGATAACCTCATTTTAAATATAGAGTTAAGGTATGTTTATTTTTAGTTATCTGTTTTTATTAAATTTTTAAAAAAATCATTAAAGGAAATACAAGTATAGATGAAAAATATTATTTATCCAATTATTTAAGAATAAAAGACTCTAAATGCAGTAAATTAGAGTAAATAGTTTTATTGTTTGTTTTGTAACCTAGATTATAATTTATAACTCCATTATATATTGTTAGTCGAATACGGCGATAGTTTTTTGAGGGTTGTTTTTCTTATTATTAGAAAAGTTAAGGTATATGTCCGAATTGATAGAAATATTGGAGGTTTTGCAAATGAACTTCCTGGGAAATCAGGAGCATTAGATAAAATAACTAGAGATATAATCTACTATATTGCGAAAAATGCAAGGACAATTGATTCTACCCTTTGTAAAGAATTTAAATGGAATACAGCAGACTATTTGCGTACTGTGAAAACATCACGAAGTATTTTAATGTGTCCTTGGAGTGAGGGATTATCTGATGAAGAACAGCAATTTATTTTCAATACTCGTGAAAAAGAAGGGTACGAATGGGTGAAAACTAAACTAGATTTAGCATTTTATATTTTATCTCAAATAAACCTATCCTATTCGGAGAAAATATCCTTCAAAAAATATTTAGTAGAATCTTTTAAGGTATTTAAATGAGTAGTAACAAAAAGACATTTTATTTCTAGGTCTAATATCATTTAGCTTTTTTAAGAAACTTCTATGTTATTCTATTAGGCATTAATGTTAACAAAAATATAGATTCAAGCCCAAAAGCTATTTGGTTTGAGACTATAATTTTAATACATTTGTAACCTTAAAAAATAATACAAATGATATCAGTACACAACGTCTCGTTACAATATGGAAAACGAGTTCTTTTTGACGAAGTAAATATAAAATTTACAGAAGGTAATTGCTATGGGGTAATAGGAGCAAATGGGGCAGGAAAATCAACGTTTTTAAAAATATTAGCAGGTGATATTGACCCTAATTCTGGAAATGTAAAATTAGAAGAAGGAAAGCGAATGGCAGTTCTACGTCAAAATCACTTTGAATTTGATGAAGAAACCGTTTTAAACACCGTATTGAGAGGGCATACAGAGCTATGGGCTATCATGAATGCTAAAAATGAAATTTACATGAAAGACCCATTTACCGAAGCAGACGGTATAAAAGCTTCTGAACTCGAAGCAGAATTTGCAGAAATGGACGGTTGGAATGCTGAGTCTGATGCTGCAAATCTATTAGGAGGTTTGGGAATAGAAGTTAGTAAACACGATAAATTATTGAAAGATTTAAATGGAAATGAAAAAGTAAGGGTGTTATTGGCTCAAGCTCTTTTTGGAAATCCAGACTTGTTAATCTTAGATGAGCCAACCAATGATTTGGATATGAAAACAATATCGTGGTTAGAAGATTTTTTGCTAAACTTTAAGAATACAGTAATTGTAGTTTCTCACGATAGACACTTTTTAGATACTGTTTGCACCAATATAGCAGATATTGATTTTAGTAAAATAAAAGTTTATACAGGAAATTATACTTTTTGGTATGAAAGTAGTCAATTGGCTTTAAAACAAAGACAAAATCAAAATAAGAAAGCAGAAGATAAGAAAAAAGAATTACAAGATTTTATCGCTCGATTTAGTGCAAATGCTTCAAAGTCGAAACAAGCGAGTAGCCGTAAGAAATTATTAGAAAAAATTAATGTAGATGATATAGAAGCTTCAACTAGAAAATATCCAGCAATTATATTTACACAAAATAGAGAAGCAGGAGATCAAATTTTACATGCAACTAATTTAAGTAAATCATTAGAAGGTATTAGCTTGTTTAAGGATTTTAATATAAACGTAACCAAAGGAGATAAAATTGCAGTTATTAGCGATAACAGTATGGCTACAACATCTTTATTTCAGATTTTAATGAAGGAGATGGCAGCTGATAGTGGCGAATTTCATTTTGGGCAAACTATCACTACAGCTTACTTACCAAATGAAAATGAACACTTTTTTCAAAATGATTATTCATTAATCGATTGGTTAAGACAGTTTTCAGAAGAAAAGGACGAGGTTTATATTCGTGGTTTTTTAGGGAAAATGCTTTTTTCAGGAGAAGAATCTTTAAAGCAATGTAACGTCCTTTCTGGAGGAGAGAAGGTAAGATGTATGACTTCTCGAATGATGTTGGTAGGAGCAAATTTATTAATATTAGACGAGCCAACCAATCACTTAGATTTGGAATCAATACAAGCATTTAATAACGCTTTGATTAAATTTCCAGGGACGATAATTTTCACCTCTCACGATCATGAATTTACACAAACAGTAGCCAATAGAGTAGTAGAGTTAACCCCAAATGGGTGTATAGACAAAGCCTGTACATTCGATGAGTTTTTGAATGATCCCAAAGTAAAAGCACAAAAAGAAGAGCTTTTAGCAAATTAAACTAGATATTGTTTTATAACTAATTACACACCACATGTCAAAAATAGAATTATTAAATCAAAAATTAGCCGAATCTAAATTGGGAGGGGGAGAAAAGAGAATAGAGGCGCAACATAAAAAAGGGAAACTAACAGCTAGAGAGCGTATTTATTTTTTAATGGATAAAGGTTCTTTTGAGGAGGTTGGAGCTTTGGTGACGCACCACAATACTAATTTTGGGTTGGAAAAAACTAAATTTTTAGGCGATGGTGTTGTAACAGGTTATGGAACTATAAATGGAAGATTAACTTATGTTTTTTCTCAAGATTTCACTGTTTTAGGAGGCTCTTTAGCGCAAGCTCATGCTGAAAAAATTTGTAAAATAATGGATTTAGCCATTAAAAATGGAGCTCCTGTTATAGGATTAAACGATAGTGGAGGAGCTAGAATCCAAGAAGGAGTAGTTTCTCTTGGAGGATATGCCGATATATTTTATAAAAACACCTTGTCGTCAGGAGTTATCCCTCAAATTTCAGGAATAATGGGACCTTGTGCTGGAGGAGCAGTATATTCACCAGCTTTAACCGATTTTATATTGATGGTAGAACATACTTCTTACATGTTTGTAACAGGACCTAATGTAGTAAAAACAGTAACCAATGAAGACGTATCTTCCGAAGAATTGGGAGGAGCTTCCACACATTCAACTAAGTCTGGAGTAACTCATTTTTCTTGTGCTAATGAGATTGAAGCCATCGAAAATATTAAACGATTGTTGTCTTACATTCCCCAAAACTGTGAAGAAAAACCGCCTGTTTTACCGTACGAAATAAATATAGATGAAACTAGAACTGTCCTCGATAACATTATTCCTGACAATCCTAATCAGCCTTACGATATAAAAGAAGTCATTAATGGAATTATTGATAAAGATTCATTTTTTGAAGTCCATAAAGATTATGCCGAAAATATAGTTGTTGGATTTTCTCGACTTGCTGGTCGTTCTGTAGGAATAGTAGCAAATCAACCCTCTATGTTAGCTGGAGTATTAGACGTTGAAGCATCTAAAAAAGCAGGACGTTTTGTTCGGTTTTGTGATGCTTTTAATATCCCTCTTTTGGTATTGGAAGATGTTCCTGGATTCTTACCTGGTACTGACCAAGAGTGGAATGCGATTATAACTAATGGAGCAAAACTTTTATACGCTTTTAGCGAAGCAACTGTTCCTAGAATAACTGTTATAACTAGAAAAGCCTATGGAGGAGCTTATGACGTAATGAATTCCAAGCACATTGGAGCCGATATGAATTATGCTTGGCCTTCAGCTGAAATAGCTGTGATGGGAGCAAAAGGAGCTGCGGAAATAATATTTAAAAAAGAAATTAAAACAGCTGACAATCCAGAAGAAAAATGGAAAGAAAAAGAAGCTGAATATTCTGAAATGTTTGCTAACCCTTATAATGCAGCTTCAAGAGGTTATATCGATGAGGTTATAAAACCAAATGAAACACGAAAGAAATTGATTAGAGCTTTTAAAATGTTAGAGAAAAAAACAGTTTCTATTCCAAAGAAAAAACATGGGAATATTCCATTGTAAAATTTATTTTGCCTTAATTTATCTTAGGCATTATATAATAAAACAGCTTC
>CAMZKF010000109.1 GCA_947311095.1 uncultured Flavobacteriales bacterium | reverse complement strand
TTTAAAGAAAAAACTACCGATTTTAAAAATAAAATACTAAATTTGAAAACAGAATTTAATGCAAGATACAAGGAACAACCTTGTGAAACTTAACAATTAAGACCTTTATAAACTAAGCCTGAGTATATCTCAAATAAAATAAAATAAAAATGAAAAAACAAATACTAATTTTATTAGGAACTATTTTATCAACAGTAATTTTTACAGCACAGGAGAAAGATGCAAACACTACGTTTTTATTTTCTCATCAAGCAAGTAGCATGACTGTTGTAGAGCCGACTTTTGACGAGCCTGTTTATCCCTTAGATGAAGACGGGAAAACGGTTACAATTCGTAACAACATGAGAAGAAATAAATTTACAAATTCTCAAAATGCGTTGCCCTTGGTAGGTGATCCAATTTTGCAAACAACAAAAGCTTCGCATAGCAGCCGAGCCCCTATTGTTAATTTTGATGGAATAGATGAGAGTCAAGGAGGAGGAGCTAATCCACCAGATCCTAGTGGAGCAGTTGGACCTAATCATTATGTACAAATGGTCAATTCGGTTTATCGTATATTCGATAAAAGTGGAAATCCATTAACTTCCCCTGCTACATTAGGTTCTCTATTGGGAGGAGGAAATGCTGGAGACCCCATTGTAATGTACGATAAGTTTGCAGACCGTTGGTTTTTAAGTCAGTTTTCTCAATCCAATGAATTAATTGTTGCAATTTCACAAACTCC
Organism: uncultured Flavobacteriales bacterium; assembly: GCA_947311095.1. GTDB lineage: Bacteria > Bacteroidota > Bacteroidia > Flavobacteriales_D > Parvicellaceae > S010-51. The sequence goes on along the minus strand of CAMZKF010000109.1, from coordinate 5,678 downwards.
TGACCCAACAGGAGCTTATTACCTTTATACTTTTGGTTTACCTAATTTCCCCGATTATCCAAAATATTCTGTTTGGTCAGATGGGTATTACGTTACTTCAAATAAGTCGGGAGAGTCGGCCTATGTATTGGAAAGAGACAAAATGATAGCAGGAGACAATACAGCTTCAATTATAGGATTTACAATACCGTCGTTGACAACAGGAGGCTTTTTTAGTGTATTACCTGCAACAGCAAGTTCTACATTACCCCCCGTAGGAACTCCAAATTATTTATTTTATTTTGAAGACGACGCATGGTCAGGGGGAACAGACCAATTAAAAATTTGGGAAGTCAATGTCGATTGGGTTACAACTTCAAATTCGTCTATTTCTAGCCCTCAAGCACTTCCTGTATCGCCTTTCGATAGTGAGTTTCAAACCAATTGGAATGATATAGAACAACCTGGTACAAGTTCAAGAATTGATGCCGTTCCAGGGGCGCTTATGTATATGGGGCATTATCGTTCTTTTGGAACACACAATAGTATTGTTTTGAATCATACGGTAGATGTAAATGGTTCTGATTTGGCAGGAATTAGATGGTATGAATTGAGAAAAACAGGGGCAAATCCTTGGTCGCTTTACCAAGAAGGAACGTTTAATCCAGATACAGAAAGTAGATGGATGGGGAGTATTGCCATGGATTACCAAGGAAATATAGGTTTGGCTTATTCTGTTTCAGGTCATACAACTTATCCTTCAATAAAATATACAGGAAGGTATGCTAGTGACCCTCTAGGACAAATGACAATAGCAGAAGAAGTAATCGTTAATGGAACTGGAATACAAAGTGGAACTCGATTTGGAGATTATGCTCAAATGACAATAGATCCAACAGATGACGCTACTTTTTGGTTTACAGGAGAGTATATGACTAGCGAATGGAAAACTAGGATAGCTTCATTTAAAATTGCAAATGATTTTAATCATGATATTGGGGTTTCATCTGTAACTAGTCCTGTTACAGGAACTTTGTCTAATAGTGAATCAATAACGGTAAATGTAACTAATTATGGGCTTCAAGATCAAATTAACTTCCCTGTTTCTTATCAAGTAAATGGAGGTGTAGTAATTACTCAAAATTATACTCGAAATTTAACGTCAGGAACGTCTTCATCTTTTACTTTTGCTACTCCTGCTGATTTATCTGTTGTTGGAACAAATTACAATATAAAAGCATATACCGATTTGTCAACCGACCTCTCTAGGGCAAATGACACTACATTATATACCGTTAAATATTTAGGACAAAAAGACGTTGGAGTAACTTTAATTACAGCTCCTACTTCAAATAGTACTTTGGGAAATTCAGAAACCATAACGGTTACAGTAGAGAATTTTGGAACACAAACGCAGACCAATTTCCCAATTCATTATTCGGTTAACAATGGAACTGTTGTAAATGAATTTTATACGGGAAGTTTAATACCTAATACTACTGCTAGTTATTCTTTTACAACTACGGCAGACTTTTCAGCGTTAGGAACTTTTGACATAGTAGCTTATACCTCACTTTCTAATGACATTGATTTACAAAACGATACGGCTACTTTTCAAGTAGAGCACACCATTTGTTTACCAGAATCTGATTGCTCTTATGGAGATGGATTTACAAAGGTAGAGTTACACAATTTAAACAATAATACCAATTGTTCTCCGAATGGATATGGAGATTATACTAGTATGATAGCTGTATTGGAACAAGGAGTTTCGTATGATTTAATATTGCAATCGGGGTATAATGACCAACACATGAATGCTTGGATAGATTTTAACGATAATTATACTTTTGAATTGAACGAACGAGGAATTTCAGATTTTCAATTTGGATCGACATTAGATACTGTTAGTTTAGCTATTCAAAGTAACGCTCCACTAGGTGAACATTTAATGCGACTTAGAACAAATTGGCAAGCCAGTATTGCTGATGCTTGTACTCCTATTTCTTATGGTGAAACAGAGGATTATAAGGTAAATATTATTTCATTTACAGGAATTGAAGCTTATGAAAATGTTGCTGTAACCGTTTTAACAAAAGGGAATAATCATTTTGAAATAGCGGTTAGTAATTTTAATGAAGACGTGGAAATAGAAGTAAATAATTCTATTGGTCAAAAAATAGTTAAGCGTCAGTTTAATGCTAGTAATACTTATCAGTTAGATTTATCCAATTTGGTTGCAGGTTACTATTTGATTAAAATTAGCAATAAAAATATAAACAAAGTTCAAACACTTTGGGTGAAATAATAAAAACATAATTAACATCAATTTAATTTTGAAATGCGTTAAAATAGATAGAACTACATAGCATTCACGAACTGATTAAAATATAAAAGTGCAAGTAATTGTTTTTTTTATTGATGAATAAAAAAAGTGAGAAAACAAGCTATTTATTAGGCGTATTTCAATGTTAATTTGGTTTATTTTTTTTATCAATGAGAGAATATACCGAACCCTCAATAGTTAATTGGATTCAGTATATTGCAAAAATAACGTAAGATTTATTATTTCAAATACAAGAGAGGTTTCCTAATCTTCTTTATTTTCTAATTCTTGATCGACTAACTCTAATTGCTTATAAAAATCCTTGCCCCATTTACGAGTAATGGGTTCTTTTAAAAAGCGAAAGGTTTTTACATCTAAGCTTTTCCCTAATTTACAAGCATCGTTACAAATGTTCCAATGGCTGTAATTTAGAGCGACATAATTGGTTAGTTTTTTGACTCGAATAGGATATAAATGACAAGAAATAGGTTTCTTAAAATCAATATCTCCGTTTAGATAAGCAGCTTCTATAGAACACTTGGTAATTCCTTTATCATCAAAATAAACAAATGCACATTCAGCACCATTAACCAAAGTAGTAACAGGTTCGTTGTCTTGATCCATATAGAAAACACCTGTTTTATCAATTTCTGCCAAGCCCTCTGAACGCATATAGGGTTTGATTTTTTCTAAATTTTCTTCAATGATATCAATCTCCTCCTCTTCTAAAGGAGCTCCGCTATCACCTTCGATACAACAAGCACCTTTGCAAGCATTCAAATCGCATACAAATCGTTTTTCAAACACATCTAAAGAGATTAGTTTACCATCAATTTCAATCATAATTATGTAATTTTTCACAAAAATACTTCTTCTTGAGTACTTTACAAAGTTAATCGGTAGAATGAATTGTTTTTTATTTACTTTTGCATTGTGGAAAAACAGGAAGAAAAACAAGAAAGGTTTGATAAAGCTTATTTAAGAATGGCAATGGAATGGTCTAAACTATCGCATTGTCAACGAAAAAAAGTAGGCGCATTAATAGTTAGTGGACGAAGAATTATTTCCGATGGATTTAATGGAACACCATCAGGAATGGAAAACTGTTGCGAAGACGAAAACGGAGACACCAAATGGTCGGTATTGCATGCCGAAGCTAATGCTATATTAAAAGTAGCATCGAGTACAAATAGCTGCGAAGGAGCTACACTTTATCTGACCCTTTCTCCTTGCAAAGATTGCTCAAAATTAGTACACCAATCGGGAATAACTCGAATTGTATTTATAGATAAATATAAAAATACAGAAGGAGTTGATTTTCTTAAAAACGTAGGTGTAGAAGTTGTGCAAATAAAACAGCCTAATAAATAATCATTTTATGAAAATATACTTATTACTTACACCTGTGTTAATTGCAGTTTGTGCTGCAATGGCTTATTCGGTAGGAGCAGGAAAATACATCTCAACAAAGCACTCAGCTCAACAACAAGAAATTTCTAAATTGTCTCACGTTTTAGAAATGATAGAAAACGAATACGTAGATAGTGTAAAAAGAGATGAATTAATAGAAGTTGCGATAAAAAACATGTTGAAAGAATTAGATCCTCATTCTGCATATATACCAGCAAAAAACACAACCGAAGAAAACGAACGATTGCTAGGGCATTTTGGAGGAGTAGGAATACGTTTTATAATACTTCGAGATACATTAATGGTAACCAACGTAATAAAAGGAGGTCCTTCTTACAGAGCTGGAATAAAAGCATCTGACCGTATAATTGCCGTCAATGATTCCATAATAGCAGGAGTAGGATTGGCAATAAAAGATGTACACTCAAAATTAAAAGGACAAAGTGGAACGGAAATTAAATTAACCATTTTGAGAGAAGGAAAAGAACAAAACATAGCTATTGTAAGAGGCGATATTCCATTACCGTCAATAAATGCTATTTATAATTTAACACCAGAAATAGGCTATATTAAAATTGATAATTTCTCGGATCAAACAGGTTTGGAATTTGCACAAGCACTCGGTACTTTGAAAAGAAAAGGGATGAGAAAATTAATATTGGATTTACGTTACAACGGAGGAGGATTTATGCATGCAGCGGTAAGTGTAGCCGATGAATTTTTAAAAGCAGGAAAATTAATTGTTTATACAGAAGGAACGCATCAACCCAAAAAAGAGATACGAGCAACGGCTTATGGTAATTTTGAAAACAATCCTGTAATTGTATTAATCAATAGTTCGTCTGCATCGGCAAGTGAAATTGTAAGTGGAGCATTGCAAGACAACGATAGAGCTACCATAGTCGGTCGCCGTTCATTCGGAAAAGGATTGGTTCAGCAACCAAAACACTTAGAAGACGGTTCCGAAATTCGTTTGACTGTTTCTCGATATTATACCCCAACAGGAAGATGCATTCAAAAAGCATATGGAGAAGGAATCGATTATGGACACGATTTGGTCAATCGTTATGAAAATGGAGAACTACAAGAATTGGATAGCGCTCATTTTGAGAATTTAGAAAAATTTACAACACCAAAAGGAAAAGTTGTTTACGGAGGAGGAGGAATAATGCCCGATATTTTTGTGCCAATAGACACCACAGGCTCATCAATTTATTATACCAGTTTAATGTATTCGACAGCATTTAGAGATTTTTGTTTTGACTATATTGATAAAAATAGAAAATCACTCAACTATAAAAATGTAGAAGATTTTAATAAAAATTACAAGATAACCGAAACCATGTTAGCTAATTTTACAACTTATGCAGAAACGCTAGGAATAAAAATAGTAGAAAAAGAATACCAACATTCAAAAGCAAGAATCAAAAATCAATTGAAAGCAGAAATAGCAACTTACCTTTTCGATGTTAGTGCAAGAGAGTTAGTCAGCATGCCATTTGACAAAGACGTTCAAGAATCACTTCAATTTTTCAAAAAAAAGTAACCGATTAAATCCTAAATTTTGAATACTGCATTTTACATAGCAAAGAGGTACATTTTTTCTAAAAAATCTCACAGTGCAATTAACCTAATATCTCTCATATCGGTTTTTGGAATTTTTGTAAGTACAACCGCAATGGTGATTGTTTTAAGTGCATTTAACGGAATAGAAGGCTTGGTCGAGCAATTATTTAGTTCATTTGACCCAGCTATAAAAATAACAATAAGAGAAGGAAAAACCTTTGAAGACGATGCAATAAATATCAACCAATTAAAAAAAATAAAAGGAGTTGAGTCGGTAGCTAAAGTAATAGAAGAAATAACCATGCTCAAACATGGCGAACAGTGGATTACAGCAACACTTAAAGGAGTGGATACCAATTTTTTTCGGTTTGTAATATATCTAATTCTATGATAGAAG
>CAMZKF010000108.1 GCA_947311095.1 uncultured Flavobacteriales bacterium | reverse complement strand
TACTATAGTTTTTTTAACGATACGATTCATTATTTTTTTACTTGGAATAACACGGGCAATACAAAGAGAATGACTTTAGAGACCGATGTCGCATTTGGAAATTATCCGATGGAAAATTACTGTTGGAAAAAAAGTTATGTGAAATATACAGATGATTATGGGCAAGGGTTAAAAGTTCAAGGGTTATCTAGTCCGACTTATAGTTCGGGAGAAGGTTGGATGAGTGCCTTGTTTTCGACTAATCAAACCCTGACAACAGGGGTAGCTACACCTCATGTTTATACCTCAAATTCAACTTTATTGGCTCGGTGTGAAGCCGTGTCAGCAAGTGCTAGTTCAAGTGCTTATTCGGGGAGTTTTAATCACAATACAAAAATTTTATTAGGGAGTTCTAATACGCTTTTAATCGATACTTCTTATACGGGCTATCAAATGATAAAAAAGACTTTTGATGTTCCACTTTCGTTACTTGGAGCTTCGGTAACTGATGTGAAACACCGAATTTCTAATATAGGTCAAACAACAGATTATCAGCAAGTGTCTTCGGTCACATTGTTTTACCCTCATACTTTTGACTTCGAAAATAAAGCTTATTTTGAATTCTCTTTACCAGGTCATTCAAGCAGTAATAAAACAGCCGTTTCTATTACAAATATTCAAGGAAATGCTCCTTATTTGTATGTTTTTAAGAATGGAATAGTCAAAATACCTATGGTAAATTCAGGTGGTAATTGGAATGCGGTAATACCTCATTTAGGACAAGATTCGTTGATGCTCGCAATGATAGATTCAGCCGATTATCATAGCGTGTCAAATTTACTAGCGGTAAATAAGACTGGGTATTTTCATGATTACAGTAGTTTTTCGGGGGCAAATCCTTATGTAATTGTAACCCATGAAAGTTTGATGAGTGGGGGTAGAAATTACGCTACTTATAGGCAATCTACGGGGTACGATACTTTAGTGCTTGACATACAAGAATTGTATTTTCAATTTTCAGGAGGAATAGATAAACATTCACTTGCTGTAAAAAGGTTTATGGAACAAGCAATTCATAATTGGAATACACCCCCCAAACATTTATTTTTAATCGGTAAATCGGTAAGAGATGTCAATGAATTTAGCCTCGGTTCTAGAGACGATGGCTTTGCTTATCATAGAAATATGGTGCCGTCTTATGGGTATCCTTCTTCTGATAATCATTTTACGGCAGGAATAGTTGGGGGTAAAAAATCTTATGCAATTCCAACAGGACGGTTAAGTGTAACTCAAGATTTTCAAGTTGAGAATTATTTGACAAAAGTAAAGGCTTACGAGCAATTGCAAACACCTTATTTGAACTATACTATACCCGAAAAAGAATGGCAAAAAAATGTAATGCATTTTGGAGGGGGCTCTGATAGTATAGAGGAAGTTCAAATTGGAACGTTGTTGAATGGATTTAAACAAGTAATAGAAGATACCTTGTTTGGAGGAATGGTTAGTACCTATAAAAAAGATCCGACCTCTTCGGTTATTAATTCAAACGATTTTTTTGAAGTTCAAAATAGGTTGGAAGAAGGAGTTTCGCTAATTACCTTTTTTGGTCACGCTTCCAATGGAGGAGGGTTTAGCCAGAATATAGATAGTCCAGAAAATTGGAACAATAACGGGAAATACCCCGTAGTAGTAGGGCTTGGTTGCTATACAGGAGATGTTCATCAGCCAGATACAACGAGTTATGCAGAGCAGTTAATTGCTCCTACAAATGAAGGTGCGGTTGCATTTATTTCAACTGTTAAATTGGGGTTTGTAACATATATATCAACTTATACTAGGTATTTATATACCAAGTTTTCAGAGGTTGCTTACGGAGAAACTGTTGGGGAACAGATGCAAGAAACTGTTGATTCTTTATACAGTATAATAGGAAGTAATAGTTGGAGTGTAATACAAGAAAGTAATTTTAATGGAATGTCACTTCAAGGAGATCCAGCTTTAAAATTGAATACACATTTGGCCCCTGAGATTGTATTATCAACCGACAGGGTTTGGAGTGTGCCTACACAAATTGATTTATCAGTCGATACTTTTGATTTATATGTAGTGTTGACAAATATAGGAAGTGCTTTTAGAGATTCATTTAATTTGGAAGTGACCCGAACCTTTCCCAATGGGGTAGATTCTGTTTATTCGAAAATAGTTGTAGGTTTATTGAATCGAGATACCGTTGTGTTTAAAATTCCGACGTACCATAATATAGCAATAGGAGCAAACAATTATAGTATAAAAGCCGATTTGCCAAACTCTGTAATAGTAGAGCATAGCGACGAAGTTATTAACAATCAAATAAACTTTACGAATTATGTTATTTCTAATGGGCTAAAACCTATCTGGCCTTACGATTATGCTATAATTCCTCATAATCAAGAAACATTGAAAGCTTCAACAATCAATCCTTTTGAGCCATTTAATACTTATGTTTTTGAAATAGATACAACAGATTTGTTTAATACTCCATTTAAAAAAGAACAAAGACAGTCAAGTATTGGGGGGGTAATAGAAGCAAAACCTACGCATTGGTTAAACAGTGGGACTCAAATGTCAGAAATGCTTACTTTTACCGATAGTACGGTTTATTTTTGGAGGTGTTCACCAGATAGTAGTGTAAAAACGTGGTTGGAATCGTCGTTTCAATACATACCAAATAGATGGGGCTGGGGACAAAGTCATTTTTTTCAATTTAAAAATAATCAATATTCCAATATAAAATACAATCGACCCAACCGAACATTTGACTTCGAACCTTCTTTAGCAAAAGTAAATGTAGTTACCAAGGTACATTTAAATACGCATTGGTCAAGCCCCGAACCACAAGCGACATTGTGGTCAATATCAGGACAAACACAAGATTATGGAGGTTTTGTTTGGCCTGCAATACATGTAGGAGTCATTGATCCTGTAACGTTACAGAATTGGAAAACCCCTTGGCCAAGGGGTTTTCCAATTCTGTAACGTTACAGGATCAATGACTCCTACAT
>CAMZKF010000107.1 GCA_947311095.1 uncultured Flavobacteriales bacterium | reverse complement strand
TACACTGTTACAGTGAAAGGAAGTAACGGATGTACGGCAACAGACCAAACAGTAGTTACTTTGAACGATGCAACACCAAGTGCCGTTGCAGGTAACGATATAAATTTATGTGGAATATATACTACGGCATTAAGCCCCGATATTAGTAATAATCAACCAACAGACTTTTTTAGTTGGAGTGCCGATGCGTCTAACCCTACTTTGGTTAGCTTTTCAGATGTAAATAGTCCTACGGCTACCATTAGCAATTTACAAGAAGGGGTTTATAAATTATATTGGACGGTATCTAATAATGTTTGTCCTCCAGTACAAGATGTATTATTGGTTAATGTTTTTGACCCTCCTACAGCTAACGCAGGGTTAGATGATAGTATTTGTGCGTCAGATAATGTCAATTTAAGTGCTTCTACGGTTGGAACTTCTACAGGAATGTGGTCTATTCAAAATGATTTTTCAAATCCTAATCCTTCAGCAATTGTATTTTTAGATGTAACTGACCCAACAACCAATGTCTCAGGTTTAGAAGAAGGTGTTTATCATTTTATTTGGACAGCATCTAATGGAACTTGTGCGGACGATAAAGACACTGTTGCAATTAGTGTTTTTAATACACCTGTTTCTAATGCAGGAATAGATATTGATTTATGTAATCAATATTCGGTAGTTTTGAATGCCTCGCCTCCTTTAACTATTTCAACAGGAGAATGGAGTGAAGATGTGAACTTTGGTAATCCTTCGGTTGTAAGTTTTACAGATAATTCATTGGAGAATACTAATATTTCTAATTTGTCTGAAGGAGTTTATCATTTAATATGGACGGTGAAAAATGGCAATTGTCCTTTGGCTAAAGATACTGTTTATATAAACGTGTATGACTCGCCTATTTCCAATGCTGGGGCAGATGTAATTGCTTGTGGAATAGATACATTAAACTTAGATACGCTTTTTTTTCTAAATGCAAATTTACCTAACGGTACTGCTTCGGGAGTTTGGTCTTTAGACCTATCTTTTCCTGCTCCTTCAATACCTATATTTATTGATGATGACAATAATCAGACGGGAGTAACTAATTTATTGGAAGGAAATTATCAATTTATTTGGACAGTATCAAATGGAACTTGCCCTGATGCAACCGATGTGGTTCAAATAGCTGCATTTGACAACCCAAGAGCTCGTGGAGGTAGCGATCAAGAAATATGTGGAATGTATTCTGTTAGTCACGATGCTGGCGTACCTATCGGAATGTCAACGGGGATATGGTCGGTTAATGCAGGGCTGAATAATCCGTCTGCTATAACATTTGCTGATAATACCAGCCCAACAACAGTTTCTAGTAATTATATAGAAGGCAACTATAAGATATTATGGACAGTTTCGAATAGTAATTGTCCTTCTGAAACCGACACTGTTGAGGTTACTATTTATGATGTGCCCGATGCTATGGCAGGAAATGATATTGAAATTTGTGCAACATCAGTCGCTAATTTAGCGGCAGTAGATCCAGCAGGTACAGCAACGGCAATTTGGAGCGAAGATGTGTCTTTTGGAAACAATAACGAAATCACTTTTTTAGACGATACGCTTAACAATACTCAAACTTCTGGTTATTTTGAAGGCGAATATCAATTTATTTGGACGGTTAGCAATGGTGTTTGCCCGAATGATACGGACACAGTAAAAGTGACAAGGTATAATCAACCTGTTGCAGATGCAGGTTTAGATCAGTATTTATGTGAATTAGACACTGTATTGATGAACGGAACAGGAGATGTAGGAACAGCGAACGGAAGGTGGGAATTAGACCCTAATTATAATTACACAAGTACTCCAACTTATAGAGATAGTAGCGTTGGAAATACTATGGCTGATAATTTCACGGTAGGAGATTACGCGTTAATATGGGTTGTTGAAAATGGTATTTGTCCCTCTGACCAAGATACGGTGTTGATTATTAATAAAGAAAAACCAATAGCAGCAGCAGTTTATTCAGCAGTTCAATGCGATAACAAGTGTTTTGAGTTGGTAAGTTTATCGACTTTTCAAGGAGGGGGAGATGGACTTTCGTTAGAGTGGGAGGTAAATAATCAATTTTATACAGATAGTATTCCTTTTGTATGTATTACAGAAATAGGAGATTACAATGTAAGGCTAATTGTAAGTGCTTCAAATGGTTGTAAAGATAGCTTGATTGGGAATCCTAGTCTTGTTATAAATCCTTCACCGATAGCCGATTTCGATATATTTCATCAGCAAGACGAGTTGTTCGAGTTACAACGACTAGATATTACAAATAGCGCTTCCCAAGATGCATCGACAATTTTATATACTATGGGCAATGGAGATTCAATAAATGAAGCTAACTTTATTTATTTTTATAATGAAAATGGACTTTATGAGCTAGAGCAAAAGGTCGAAAATCAGTATCATTGTAGAGATTCTGTGACGTACGGTGTAGAAGTAAAAAAGCGTAATTCAGTTTACATACCCAATACTTTCACTCCTAATGGCGATGGTGTAAATGATTTATTTGGTCCTGTTTCAAGGAATTTATCAAACGATTTTTATGAATTTAAAATCTATACCAGATGGGACGAGCTAATATTCGAAAGTTATGAGATAGATGAGCAATGGAATGGAATGCATAATGATAAAATCGTATCAAATGGAGAGTACTAT
>CAMZKF010000106.1 GCA_947311095.1 uncultured Flavobacteriales bacterium | reverse complement strand
GTTGATGGTTGGGAGAAATGGGGGAGAAAATTACCGATATAGCTTCAATGGTATGGAAAAAGATGACGAGGTTAAGGGCAATGGGAATAGCTATACAACAGAGTTTAGGCAGTATGATTCTAGGCTTGGTAGGTGGTTGAGTCTTGACCCCTTAACTGCTACATTTCCTTGGCAGTCTCCCTATGTTGCATTTGATAATAATCCAATTTATTATAATGATCCTAAAGGAGCCTCTTCGCAACCTACGACATCTTTTAATCCTCTAATTACTATGGCAATTGGAGGTGCGATAGGAGCTTTTACAGAGTATTTATTTCAAGTAGGTGATAATGTTATGTTCAAAAACTTAAAGGGGAAAGCAGCTTTTTCCCAAGTAAATTGGACTGATATATCCGCAGAAGCGGGGAAAAGTGCTTTAACCAGTGTTTTTGGACCTAGTGCCGCAATAAAAGCGATGAGAAAGCTTTTTACAGGGAAATATAGAAAAATCACTCTTTATGCCGTGAAAATGGGGTTGGAAGTTGTAGAGAGTTCTATTAACCAGATTATTAAAGACAAACTAAATGGCAATCCTATTGAATTAACAGGAATATTGAGAGATGCATTAGGAAGTAGCTTGATGAATGAAATCATGAGTGCTAAACGTTTCATTAATAAAGGGATTATTAGGAAAGGAAAATCTATTAGAAATGATCTATCTAAGGCTAGAAAATTTAATTCTAGTTACTTGGATGCAAAAAATAAGATGAATGGAGCTGTTACAGTTGCTCAAAAAAATCGATACAAAAAGGATATGAAAAGGTTTAACTCTAAGAGAGCTAAATACGAAAATAGAGCAATAGATAAAGTAGCAGGAGAATACTCTAAAATGCAAGGAGGACAAATCACTGATGCAATAATTAATAGAGCTAAAAGCGCTGTCGTTGACCAAGTCTCTAAAGGTTCAGTATCAATTGGTAAATTAACCCAAAAATGAAGATATTATATACCTTTTATGTCGTAATATTGTGTGCGAATTACACTTTTTCGCAAAGTTCTTTGTTGACGTGTAATGTGACTAATATTTTTGGGGGAGGCATTAAATCAAGGGAATTTATAGTAGACACTAACCTTTGGGATTTAGATAGTAATATTTCTGATAATAAAAGATATCATTTTACAAAAAAAAATGAGTTGTTTACATCATTTACTGTTTTCTTTTCACCAAAAGAGAATTCAGTTTATGATAGAAAACTATTTAGAAAGAGATATAAAAAAGATAAATCTATTTATATTCAGAGTTTAATTGCTAAATATTCTATTTTTTTAAATGACACTAAAATATTGATACTACGTCATCATCTGAAATAGTCTTTTATCCTAATAGCTCTTTAATTATTGTTACATCAGAGACCTATGATTCAAAATCTGATAAATATATATATATTGGGAGAGCCTTACTTATTATGGATGATTGCTCTTCATATACCTTAGGTTTAATTTCTGGAACTAAAGATTCTTTTCTTACAACCTTTTCAGGTTTAATAAAAGATCTTTTTCCAGAATTAAAATATCCGCTTAGGTTACATTCCACGCATTCCGAAACAAAACCTCCCCAACATTGAGAAAATAGCGTAAAGTAAGGAGGGAATAAAACAGAAAACCTCAAATCTCTGTCTTAGGTCTATCTTGGAAAACAAACCTTACCTTTTCTTCCAATTCGTTTTTGAGTTCTGTGCAGTACTGTAAACAGCTTCAATAAAAACAGTTTTAGTATCTGTATCGATCGAAAAATGTATCATATATGGAAAACGTTTTAAAGGTAAACAATGAACATTATTATACCTTTTTTGAAATAATGGATTAATCTTTAAAGTACTATATTTACTTTGTAATTCAAGGAAGAATTCAATACCTAGACCATCTTGCTTAAAATTATAATACGAAATAATTTTTTGAACATCACTATCCAATAAAGGGTGAAAAGTTAATTTATATTTCATTTATTAAAGTCTAATTTACTTTCGAAATCATCTTCGCTTAAATAGGACTCTCTAGGAGTAGATTCTATTCTATTTAGCACTTCGTTTTTTTGCCATTGCGGAATTGAATCAGCGCTCAAATAGAGCTCTTTTAACCTTTCTATCATTGAATTATCTTGTAAGTTGGTAATCCAATTAATTAAATGTATTTTTTCAGAATTTATACTTTGAGTGTTCATAAGTAACCTATTTAACGTAAAGTTAGAATAAAAGTTGCAAATAAGTAAGTTTATTTCCAAAATTCTGCCCCACTTCTGCAATTCCGTATCACTTCATTCCCTTCCCCTTGTAAAAGCGGTATTCTCGTTCACTTTTGGTCGTTTCTCCCGCTCGTTTTGTTCATTAGTAGTTTTACTTTCTATTTTTTTTTGAAAAATAAAAATTTGTAAAAGAATTTTCCTATATTAGCCTACAAATGAGCTGTTTTAAACTCGACATATTAGAAAACTTAGAACCAAAATTAACGGTAATAAGCAAAAATTCGACTTCTAAAAAAGTGCGAATAGTCGATTTTTTTGCTACTAAAAAAGGGGTCGAAGATTATTATCCCTTTGGTATGTCAATGCCGAATAGAAATGAGGGAAGCTCATATCGTTATGGAATGAACGGAATGGAGAAAGATGACGAGATAGCTGGAAGTGGAAATAGCTATACAGCGGAGTTCTGGCAATACGATAGTCGTTTGGGTAGAAGATGGAATATTGACCCCGTTGTAAAACCTTGGGAAAGCTCTTATGCAACATTCTTGGAAAATCCAATACGAGTGATTGACCCTAATGGAGATGATGGTTATGTAGATGAAGATGGTAATCATTTAGGGGATGATGGTAGTGAAGACTCTCATGAAACGAGAGTAATTGCAGCTGATAAGTGGAAAGAAATAGTTGAAGGTACAAAACAGGGAGATTTTACAGATAAAATGCGTGAAACTCTTCAGACAAATATTACCGTTGATGATAAAGGAAATGTAACAGGAGGGACGAGTAAATTGTTACAACATTATGAAAGAGGTATTCATATTAGTGATGATACTTGGGGTAAATTAACTTCTAATGGAGGGAAAAGGTTACAAGTTTGGTTGTATAATAAATCTGATAAGGATATTCATTACAAACCAGAGAAAGAACTTGATGGTGAGGATAAAAATCCATACGTAAGTTGGAATAAAACGGGTATTATTCCATCAGGAACAGAATTGTACTCCCCAGTTGATGGTGTGGAAGCTCCACATGTTAAAAAGAATCAAGTATTTAAAGTAACAGATTACCATGTTGTTATTGTGGAAAGTAATAAGGTAGATTATTACATTATTATGACTGACCATCCAGGTGACATGCTTTATAAAAAGACCCCTTCGATGGCTAAAATGTGGTTGTTGGGAGGTTGGCAAGGGGAAGGTGTTTCTCCTGATTCAGGATGGGATGAGTTACTTGATAAATCTAATTCGAAATGATTGTTAGGCGAAACTTTATTTTGATACCTTTTTATTTTGTCCTGATTTTCTACATTTTCATTTTTTTAGTTGTTGAAATTGAAAATGTAGAGATATGGTCAGGTGTAAGCATACATAATGTAAATATGCCTATTATGAAAGGGACTATAGATATTTTATTGATTTTGTCTTTAGTTGTTTTGTCTTTATCTCCGTTTAAGTTGATGTACGATTTGTTTCGGAAAGTAAAAGGAGTTAAAATCGATATATTGATTTATTGCATTAGTTTATTAGTATTTGCAGTATTTATTGGCTGTGATAAATACTTTACTTGGTTTTGTGATTAAATTAAAAAAAGAGGGTTGTCCACTTACCCCCCCTAACAGCTCGCCATCTTCCAACTAAACGATAGTCGCAGCTTGTCATTTTAGATTTTAGCGTAAGCGTAAAAATATTAATGACACATTGGTTGTAATAAAGCAGCAACAGCGTAATAACCGTTACATTCCACGCATTCCGCAATAAAACCTTCTCAATATAAAAAAAACAGCGTAAAGAAAGGAGAAAACAAAACAAAAACCTCAAATCTCTGTCTTAGATCTGTCTTCGGTCTGTCTTGGTAAAGTTTCTTAACTTAATTTAGAAATGTAAAAGCATAAGAAAATCTGTTATTGTTCTCCAATTATCAACTTTTTATCTATGCCATTTTTTTGGATTATCTTTTGTTGCAAAGACACCAATAATTAAAACGTCCATTTTGTCTAAATTATAGTGTATTCCAAAAGGAAAGTTTTTCAAATAATAAACTCTAGTATTGTCGTATTTGACTTGAATAGCTTGAGCGTCTAATTTAATGAAATCAATACCTTTTATTATTTCAACTTTAAATCTATCTCCCAAGTTGTGAAGTTTGCTATTGTACTCAATGTATGCTTCTTTAATATCAAGTTCTGCTACAGAAGCAATTGAAATTTCATAACTCATTTACCTGAATATTTCATTTTGTGCCTCATTCCAACTTCTTACAGTTATGTTTCCTTTAGTTACTAAGTCTAATCTTCTTCTAGTTTCTTTAATTTGAGATAAAGGAATAGAATTAGCTGAGTTTTTCACTACCATTAGTTCTTTAATAAGTGAATCATCTTTTAAGTTAGAAATCCAATTGATTAAATTAAGTTTTTCAGTTTGTATATTTTCTATATCCATAATAGTAAAGTTAACGTAAAGTTAGACTAAACCACTATGGACTGGAAGTCCATAGGTTTGTAATCAGACTAAAGTCTGCGAGTGTGAGCTACTTTAGTCTATTATTCTAGTATGAAATTAC
>CAMZKF010000105.1 GCA_947311095.1 uncultured Flavobacteriales bacterium | reverse complement strand
GTGCTAAATCGTTTGATTATAGACCCATTCAACTCATTACAAGTATGCGAACATCTGATTCGTTGAAAGATGACGAATCTTATTTCTTCTCCGAATTGAAACGCTTAAAATTTATAGTCGATAAAATAAAAAACGAAACTTATTTTATAATTTTAGATGAAATTTTAAAAGGAACAAATAGTAAAGACAAAGAGATTGGATCTAAGAAATTTGTACAAAAATTGGTAAAATCAGGTTCTACTGGTATCATTGCGACACATGATTTAGCTCTTTGTACAATAACAGAAGAATATCCCCAAGTTGTCAATCATTATTTTGATGCCGAAATTATAAACAACGAATTACATTTTGATTATAAAATGAAAGATGGGGTTTGCAAAAACATGAATGCTTCATTTTTGTTAAAGAAAATGGAGATTGTTGAATAATTTTTTTTTTTAGAAAGCCCTATTTAAAAACTCTACAGAAGTAATTTTTCCATTTTTAACTTGTAGTAAATAATTCTGTGAATCATACTTTAAACTTTCTTTGTCTTTCATTTTCAACAAATAGCCCTTGTCTATTTTTTTTGTCAATAAAACCTCCTTTTTAGTATTTAAAAGAGAGTCCGAAATCAACACCTTTTTAATAAAATCTTTTTTATTCTTAACCAACGTATCGTAACTTTGATTGTACACAAAAATATCATCGGCAATGTAATTTGAACTTTCCGAAACTTTATTTTTTTCCCAACTCATAGCAAATTGTTCAATCGTTTGCTCGTCGGTAAGCGTATTGGTTAAATTTCCAAAGAACATATAAGCGACTATAATTCCTACTATAATCCCAGATAAATCAGCCATTAGACCAGCTTTAATTGCATAGCGTGTATTCTTAACTTTAACTGCCCCAAAATAAACAGCAATAATATAGAAAGTAGTGTCGGTAGCTCCTTGCAAAGTAGATGTCAATTTTCCTACAAAACTATCGACCCCATAATGCTCAAAAGATTCTAACATTAATCCTCTTGCTCCTGAACCACTCAAAGGCTTCATAAAAGCAGTAGGCAACCCTTTTACAAACTCAACTTCGTCAAAAAACAAACGAAAGATACTTTCTATTCCTCCTATAAAAATATCCATAGCTCCTGAAGCTCTAAAGACTCCAATAGAAACCAGTATTGCAACTAAAAAAGGTATGATTTTTACTGCTATTTCAAATCCTTCCTTTGCTCCTTCTATAAAGGCATCGTAAACGTTCACTTTTTTTCTAACAGCCATTAGAATAAACGATATAATAATGGAAAATAATATAACATTACTAATTAGTGAAGATTGCTCCTTTAGCTGGATGGGAGTAAGTTGATTAAAGTAAAAAATCATTGCTACAATCAAGGCTGTTAAGCCTCCTAAATAAGCGATTATAACTTTATTAAATAAATTTATTTTTTGATATATTGCGACAATTTTTAAACCAATAAGAGAGGCAAAAAAAGTAGAAATAAGAATCGGAATAAAGACATCAGATGGGTTTTCTGCTCCAAATTGATTTCTATAATTCATTACCGTAATTGGAATTAGTGTAAGCCCTGAGGTATTTAACACCAAAAACATTATTTGAGCATTCGACGCTGTATCTTTCTTAGGATTTAATTCTTGCAACTCTTCCATCGCCTTCAATCCCATAGGAGTTGCTGCATTATCAAGCCCCAACATATTTGCAGAAAAATTCATCAACATAGCTCCTCTAGCAGGATGATTTTCGGGAACTTCTGGAAACAATTTACTAAAAAAAGGACCTACTAGCTTACTCATTATTTGAATAGCTCCTCCTTGCTGTCCTATATTCATTATCCCCAACCACAAACACAAAACGCCTGTCAGTCCTATCGAAATTTCAAAAGAAGTAGATGCTAAGTCAAAAGTACTGTTTACTATTGCCGAAAAAACATCTAAATCGCCTCCTATCGTTTTTATCAATGCTACTACAAAAGCAATTAAAAAGAAAGCAATCCAAATGTAATTTAACACCATTATTTAAATTGTTCTTTTACAAAAATTATTAATCAATTGAATACCTTGATTTCCACTCACTTCTGGGTGAAATTGAACTCCAAAAATAGGAAGCATCTTGTGTTGCATGGCTTCATTTTCGCAATTAGAAGACTTTGCCAAAGCTATAAATTCTTCGGGAACACCAACCGCTTCGGTATGGTCTTCTTGCATGACTAAAGGTAAAGGTATAGCATTAAATAAAATAGACGAATCTAAAATTTCTATTTCCGTTTCGTTTCTATCTTCAGTCGATTTATAAATTTCAGCTCCAAATATAGCTCCTATAATTTGATGCCCAAAGCAAATTCCCAAAACAGGATTTTGATATGTTTTTAAAAACGAAAAATACTCTAAAAACGGATTGTTTTCAGCCACTAAAATTGGAGCCCCACTTATTATAACTCCTGTGTATTGGTCTATTTCTATATCATTTAGCAAAGTAAAAGGAAGGGTTTCAAAGCTGAAATTTAATTGATTTAAAATATCTTCCAAGGCTTTTACTTTTTCACTTCCGCAGTCGATTATTAGGATAGCTTTTTTCATCGGTCTTTTTTTTTCGAAGTATAATTTACCTTCAAAATTAATCAAAAAATTACTTAATCAAATTATTTTTAGCGTCAATCATTTTAATACACGCCAAGGCACAATCAATTCCTTTGTTTCCGTATTTTCCACCAGAACGGTCTATTGCTTGTTGCATCGTATTATCGGTCAATAAGCCAAAAATAACAGGTTTGTCATATTTTAAACTTACATCCATTATTCCCTGTGTTGTGCCCGAGCATACAAAATCAAAATGCTTTGTTTCTCCTTGAATTACACTTCCCAAACAAACAACTCCATCTACTTTTTTATATTCTAATAAATGTTGTGCTCCTAGAGGCAATTCAAAAGAACCTGGCACAAATTGAACGATTATATTTTCATCTTTCGCTCCATTATCTTTCAACGCTTTCAACGCTCCGATTAACAATCCTGTTGTAATCTTTTCATTCCATTCAGAAACAACAATCCCGAATCGCATATTACTTGCATTCGGGATTGTATTAGCATCGTAGTGCGATAAATTTTTAATAGCTGTTGCCATTTTATATTACTTTACTAAGTTATAAATTGATTTTCCGTTCTTAACAAGTGCTAAATATTTTTCAGCATCGTTTTTTTCTTTAGCATACGGATATTTTTCAATTAATGATTCATATATTTTAGCAGCTTCATCTAATTTAGAACTAATTTCTAACGTTTGAGCGGCTTTCATCATAAACAAAGGTGTTGTAAGTACATTGTCTCTATTTTTGTATGCTTTAGTATAATAACTTAAAGCCTCCGATGCATCTCCTAATTCTAAGTAAGCATCTCCTATCATTCCATAAGTTTCAGTACTCAAGATATCATCTTTAAAACTAACTTCTTTTAACGTTTTAATAGCTTCTTTAAATTGTCCATTATTCAAATAAGCTACACCTAAATCGTATTTTGCAATTTCTCCACCTGCATAGCTATTTTTTGCCAACGATTCAAAACCTTTAGCTCCATTAGCATCACCATTAATAGACGTTGCATAGTCTTCATTGTCTAATAAATAATGTTCTGCCATATACAAAGATTCTGCTGATTTTACATTCTTAGGCGTTACTACAAACTTATTATACATGTAATAACCTCCTATCAATACGGCTACACCAACAATAGCGATTAAGACAAATTTACCAGGACCTTTCAAAAACTCTTCTCCTTGATCAAAAAGATTATGTTCTACTTCTCCTGTTTCTATTTCTTCAAATTCTATTTCTTGTTCTGACATTTTTTAATTTTAATTTTTCAAAACGCAAAAATAAGATTTTTATATTAAAAGTACTCTTAATATCTGTTTTTTTATTAACAAATTTCACTTTTTCTATTTCAACTCCTAAAAAAAGATTAATAAATATGAATTACAGCTATTAAATATTGACATTCGACAAAACAAATAAATTTAAGCTCTCTTATTAGCTCAAGACTTCTATATAAAAGTAACACATTGAATATTTAAATTAATTATATGGGCGTGCCCTTCGGTCGGGCTATCCATTATATCTTTTTTTTTCAAAAAAAGGATGCCATTTCTATCCCTCACGCAAAAAACAACTTTTAACTTTATATCTCCTTATTTATTCTTAATTTTGCACTAAAACAAAATTGACATTGAAATCCAAAAAACAAGAATACCTCAATTATATATTTATTTCTATAGGGAGCTTTCTATTGGCTTTAGGAGTTATAGGTTTTTTAGCTCCCAACAAAATAGCAACAGGAGGAACTGCTGGTTTAGCAATTGTACTTCACTATGTTTTAAACTTACCTATTGGTGTTTTAATGGCATTAATAAACATACCATTATTACTAGTCAGCATCAAATATTTAGGGAAAAACTTTGCCTTTAAATCAATGTTTTCAATAGCTTTAATCGTTCTATTTGTTGAATTTTTAAAAGAATACAACCTACCTGCTTTTTGTAACGATCTTATTTTAGCCACCCTATATGGCGGGGTAATTATAGGAATTGGATTAGGCTTAATTTTTAAAGGTGGAGGCTCTGCTGGAGGAGGAACCATTTTAGCTAAAATTATAACTACTAAATTTAACATCAAAACAAGCGACATCATTATGTTGCTCGATGGTTTTGTTGTTCTTTCAACAGGTATAGTTTTTAAAAGTACCGAATTGGCTTTATGGAGCATGATTAGCATTTTCACCACTTCCAAACTTATCGACATGATACTTACAGGAAAGTCTAACACTAAAATCGTTCACATTTCTTCTTACAAAAACTTAGAACAATTAAGCCAAGAGATAGCTTTAAATATAGGTATTGATGGAACTATTTTAAGTGGTGAAAATTTTAGAAAAACAGAAAAAAAAAGATATTCTTTTTATTGTCGTTGACAAAAGAAGACTCGAAGCCTTAAAAAACCTCGTCGCCAATTACGACGCTAACGCCAAGATGATTGTTATGGACGCTACCGTTCTTAGAGGTCAATTTAGTTAACTCCAATTTATTTGACATGCGCTAAAAAAAATAGAGTTACCTAACACTCACTATCTTTTTTTGAAATATACAAGCGTAAGTTATTGTTTTTTTTTAGATAAGAAGTAAGAAAAAAAACTATTTATTAGGTACATTTTAATATCAATTTGGTATAGTAAGCTATTTGAATTAATTTTGTTTTAATCTTAAAAATACAATTACTATGGATTTTGAAAAAATTACTGAAAAACCTTCAATTTATAATAGTTTGGAAAAAATGACTAGCCTTGAGTTAATCCAAAACATAAACAATGAAGATAAAAAAGTAGCCTTTTCTGTTGAAAAAGAAATTTTAAAAATTGATCTATTAGTTAACGCTATTATTTCTAAACTAAAAACTGGAGGTCGGTTATTTTATATCGGAGCTGGTACAAGTGGCAGATTGGGTGTCGTTGACGCTTCTGAATGCCCTCCTACATTTGGGGTTAGCCATGAATTAGTAGTTGGACTAATCGCAGGAGGAGACAAAGCCATTAGAAAAGCAGTCGAATTTGCTGAAGATAGCGAAAATCAAGGCTGGGAAGATTTAAAAAAACACAACATAACTAAAAACGATGTCGTTATTGGCATTGCTGCTTCTGGTACAACCCCTTATGTAATAGGTGCGTTAGAAGTTTGTAACAAGCAAGGTATTATTACAGGAAGCATTACATGCAACCCTAATAGTCCAATTGACTTGACTGCTAAATTTCCTATTTGCCCTAATGTAGGTCCTGAATTTGTAACAGGTAGCACTCGCATGAAATCTGGAACTGCTCAAAAAATGGTTTTAAATATAATCTCAACAACAGTAATGATAAAATTAGGTAAAGTTGTCGGAAACAAAATGGTTGACATGCAATTGAGCAACTTAAAATTGGTAGATAGAGGAGTAAAAATGATGCTTCAAGAAATTGACATAAGCTACAATAACGCCAAAGATTTACTTCTTACTCACGGTAGTGTTAGAGCTGCTATTAATTTTTTCAAACAATCAAAATAGACTCGAACCGATTAGCTATTCTATTGTAAGCGTATGATGAACAGAAGAAAAGTTATACCAACCTAAATTTTAAATTCACTAAAAAATAAAATTTCGTAGCTCTCACGAAAAAAGATAAAAGCGTGTAAAGTTGTGCTTTTACAACGTACCTGCTTAATAAAACCGACTACGCAGGCTCGCAAAAATTATATGGAGTGGTTTGTTTTTTTTCCTTACACTCGTTCTGAATTGAAATTATCGTAAATTAAAAGCTTTTATTTTTTCTTATGTGAAAAAGAAAAATGAAGCATAGCCATAGCT
>CAMZKF010000104.1 GCA_947311095.1 uncultured Flavobacteriales bacterium | reverse complement strand
TAGAACCTCCAACTCTCAAAGCATTATTGTGTGTTAATTGCCAAAACTGAAGACCTACAGCATCACCTATTCCGCTATAAGATTTAGCAGAAATACTTAAAGCTAACCCATCTCCTATTACTTCTAGTTCTGTTTGAGGTAAGCTTGTTCCAATTCCTACATTACCATTAGGTGCTATTCGCATTTTTTCAACAGGCGCAGCATCGGCATCTTCTTTGGTTGAAAAATAAAGTCCTCCACTCGTATTATTATAAGATATACCTCCTATTCTAGCATAGTCGTTTGTTACTCCTTGACCAAACTGTAACCAAAGCCCTTCGTTAGCTCCTCCTCCTAAATCGATAAGTCGAATCCCTTCTTGTTTAGCCGATATATTTATAGGAGCTATTTCCAATGGAGCGTTAGGATTTGCTACCCCTATCCCTACTTTACCATTGGTAAAAACATCGTCATTTATATTGGTAGGAGAACTCGTAGTTCCTGCTTTGTACCAATCGTCGTCGGCATTAGCGTTTGAATCTTTTAAATTCACCCATTTTGTACCATTCCAAAAATAGTAACCTACACCTGATGTTGTATTAGTGTTATAAACTAAAAGCGATGTAGCTGGCGAGGTTACTGGAGCTGGGGTATTCAAATCGGCAATATCTACTCTGGGTATTAATAATCCTTTGTCGCTTGCCGAAACATCTAGCATTGCTGAAGTGGCAGGAACTGCCCCTGTGCTATTTATCCCTATGGTTTGTGCTGTGATAAAGCAAGTTGTAAACAACGAGGATAACAAAATAATATTTTTCATAAAATAAAGATATTAAAGTTTTACGAAACAAAATAATATCTTTGTAAAAAAAAAAGAACTATTCTATTGATTTTAAATTGCGTTAAGGATAGAAACGTTAGCTTTTTGAGCTAAAAAAAACTAGAAATACTTAGGTAAAAAGAGCGACTTTAGAAGCTCCTTTTGGGCTTAGTATTCTTTTTTTTTTAGCTCGAAAACTACAAGTGGATAGCCTGTTAAAACGCCCAAAAGAAAAATAAACAAAATGCTAACAAAACATAACGCTGTAATTAAATGGCTATACTTAGGTTATTTTTTAATTTTCACAATGGTTATTATTGGAGGGATAACAAGACTTACGGGTTCGGGGCTTTCGATGGCTGATTGGAAACCGATAATGGGAGCTATTCCACCGATCAACGAGGGGGACTGGAATGCGAAATTTGAATTGTACGAAGCTACTCCTGAATTTAGAATTGTAAATAAAGACTTCTCTTTGGAAGATTTTAAGTCTATTTTTTGGTGGGAATTTATACATCGAGATTTAGGACGATTGATTGGTCTTATTTTTATTATCCCTTTTATTATCTTTTGGGTTCAGGGGAGATTTGACAAAAAAACATTAAAAAAGATGTTTGTTATTTTAATCCTTGGAGCTTTTCAAGGTGTTTTGGGATGGTACATGGTCAGCAGTGGATTGGACAAAAACCCACACGTTAGTCACTTTAGATTAGCGGCGCATTTATCTACTGCTTTGATTGCTATGCTCTATATTTTTTGGGTAGCTTTAACGCTAAAACACCCTCAAAGAACAACGAATAATTCACTTCGAAAAAAGACGATTTATCTCACCGTATTAATTGCTATTCAAATTGTTTTCGGAGCATTTACTGCTGGACTAAAAGCTGGTTATGGGAATTTTTCGTTTTTAGATGTTTTTAAAATCCCTGTTGTGCAGAGTATTATAAACGATGGAACTTCGATTTTGTTTATACATCGCTATTTGGGGCTTTCTATTTTTGTTGTTACAGCTTATCTTTTTTTTACACATTATTCGAAACCAACATTACTAGCACATCAGAAAAATGGATTATTGATTCTTTTTTTACTGGTAATAACACAAGTGAGTTTAGGTATTTTTACCTTGCTGTTTAGTGTGCCGATAAGTTTAGGAGTTCTACATCAAGCGACGGCTGTTTTAACAATTACTTCTTGTTTTTACTTAATAAGAAGAAGTTAACGGCTTTTTGTTTAAAGTTACGACTTTTTTTATTGTCCTAATTTAAAAACTATTTGTAACTTTGTTAAAAACCTCATATTATCATTACTTTGAATTTAGTAATGGCATTATTTATTTATCAATGGAGCAAGAAAAAAGTGCTATAATTAGTTTAAAACAAGGCGTACATCAATTAATGGCTCGATGTACAGAATTAGAGGCTCAAAAAAAAGAGCTTTTGAATCAGTTTGCAGCTATGGAAGTACTTTTAATTTCTAAGAATGCTGAAATTGACGAATTAAATAATAAATATAAAGTTTTAAAAATGGCGAAATCGTTAGAAGGAGCATCGAATGAAAACAAAGATGTGAAACTAAAGATTAACGAAATGGTAAGAGAAATAGATAAGTGCATTGCACTATTGAACAAATAAAATTTAGACATGAGTACGCTTTCGATAAATGTAAATATTGCTGGAAGATCTTATCCGCTTACAATAGAGCGAGAGGAGGAAGAAGCAATTCGAAAAGCTGCTGATGCTATAAATAAAAACATAAAAGACTTACAATCTAATTATGCTGTGAGGGACATGCAAGATTTACTTGCCATGACTTCGCTACAATTTACGACTGAACTACAGAAAAAATCAAAATCGGTAGAACATGAAAAAAATGAATTGGAAATAGCTAAATTAGCCGAGGAAGTCAACTTGTTTTTGAATCAATAATCTAAGTCTCTTTTTTTTAGCCTTTTTGATTAAAATAACTTCGGTTAGTTATTTTATAAATTAAAATTAAATAAAAGTAAAAAATGGGAATAACAGGTATTATAATAGGAATCGTAATCGGTTTAATTATTGGAATTGGGATTGCATATGTATTGCTCAACAAGGGAGCTATTGCAAAAAAAGATTTATTGATAAAAGAAGCAACATTAGAAGCTGAAACAATAAAAAAAGAAAAAATACTACAAGCAAAAGAAAAGTTTTTAGCATTAAAATCGGAGCACGACAACATTGTAAATAGCCGAAACAGAAAGCTAAAAGAACGTGAGAATAAATTTAACCAAAAAGACAAAACGTTAAATAAAAGGTTAGATGAAGCTAAGCGTAAAGAGAAGGAAACAATCCGAATAAAAGGACAATTGACACGCCAAGTTGAAATATTTGAACGCAAACAAGAAGAAGTAGAGAAAATACACTTAAAACAAGTTCAGGAATTGGAAAAACTTAGCGGTTATACCAAAGATGAAGCTAAAGAACATTTGGTTCAAGCGTTAAAAGACGAAGCTAGAACAGATGCTATGTCTTACATTCAGGAAATTCAAGAAGAAGCGAAACTAAATGCTTCTAAAGAAGCTAAAAAAATTGTAATTCAATCAATACAAAGAGTTGCAACCGAAAAAGCGGTAGAAAATTCAGTTTCAGTATTTAGTATCGATAGCGACGAAATGAAAGGTCGTATTATCGGTAGAGAAGGTAGAAATATTAGAGCAATAGAAGCTGCAACTGGAGTTGAAATTGTAGTAGATGACACACCAGGAGCGATTATGCTATCTTGCTTTGACCCAATTAGAAGAGAAATTGCAAGACTTTCTTTACACCAATTAGTAGCAGACGGGAGAATACACCCAGCACGTATAGAAGAAGTAGTCGCTAAAACAAAAAAATCGCTAACTGACGAAATTATAGAAACAGGAAAAAGAACTTGTATCGATTTAGGAATACACGGTTTACATCCAGAATTGATAAAAATGGTGGGACGAATGAAATACCGTTCTTCTTATGGTCAAAACTTATTGCAACACTCTAGAGAAGTAGCCAACCTTTGTGCTACTATGGCGTCAGAACTTGGACTGAATGCTAAAGTAGCTAAAAGAGCAGGTTTACTGCATGATATAGGTAAAGTTCCTGAAAACGAACCTGAATTGCCTCACGCTATTCTAGGAATGAAATTAGCAGAAAAGTATGGAGAAAAACCAGATATTTGTAATGCAATTGGAGCTCACCACGATGAAATAGAAATGACGACTTTAATTTCTCCAATCGTTCAGGTTTGTGACTCAATATCGGGTGCTAGACCAGGTGCTAGACGAGAGGTTGTAGAATCTTACATACAAAGAATAAAAGACTTAGAAAACGTAGCTTTAACCAAAGATGGTGTAACAAAAGCTTACGCTATACAAGCAGGAAGAGAATTAAGAGTATTGGTAGAGAGTGAAAAAGTTTCGGATAAACGTGCCGACGAATTATCTTTTGAAATATCGCACCAAATTCAAACAGAAATGACTTATCCTGGGCAAGTAAAAGTAACTGTAATAAGAGAAAAAAGAGCTGTAGCTTACGCTAAATAAGACATTATGATTAGTAATAAAACAGTATTGATAACAGGAGGAGCTGGATTTATAGGTTCTAATATTTCTGAAAAACTAATTACACAAAACAATAAAGTAATTTGTTTAGATAATTTCTCGACAGGAAAAAGAGAAAATATAGCAAAATTACTAACCAACGAAAACTACACATTAATAGAGGGGGATATTAGAGATTTGGAAACTTGTAAAAAAGCAACAAAAGGTGTTGATATTATTTTACATCAAGCAGCATTAGGCTCTGTTCCTCGTTCGATAAAAGACCCCATAACAACAAATGAAGTTAATATTTCAGGGTTTTTGAATATGTTGGTAGCAGCAAAAGATAATAATGTAAAACGATTTGTTTATGCCGCTAGTTCGTCAACTTATGGAGATTCGAAGCAATTACCAAAGGTTGAAGAAAATATTGGGAGTCCTTTATCCCCTTATGCTGTTACAAAATATGTAAACGAATTATACGCTAAGGTATTTTCTTCATTATACGGATTGGAAGTCATTGGACTAAGGTATTTTAATGTTTATGGACGCAAACAAGATCCAAATGGAGCTTATGCAGCTGCTATTCCTAAGTTTGTAAAAGCTTATATTAATTATGAAGCTCCGACTATACATGGAGATGGAACACAAACTAGAGATTTTACTTACATAGACAATGTAATACAAGCCAACGAATTGGCAGCTACAACTTCCAATGCTGATGCATTGAACCAAGTTTATAATGTAGCTTGTGGAGAAGAAACGATTTTAAATGATTTACTAGACCAAGTAAAAACATTACTCAGTAAATTTGACTCTAAAATATCTAAAGTTTCTCCTATTCACATTGCAGAAAGACAAGGAGACGTAAGGTATTCTTTGGCTTCAATAGAAAAAGCAAAAAGATATTTAGGTTATAAACCATCGCATACTTTTGCACAGGGATTAGAAGAAGCAATAGGTTGGTATTGGGAAAATTTGAAGTAATAAAATGCTTAAACAGTTATTTAAGTCTGATTTCATTAAAAACTCTTCTATACTGATAATAGGAACAGTTTTGGCTCAAATAATCCCCATTGCATTACAACCCATAATAAGAAGAACTTACACCGATGCCGAAACAGGTCGATTCGATTTGTACTTGAGTATTGTAGCTATTTTAGCCTCAATAGCTCACTTCAATTATGCAAGAACAGTTGTCATTCCAAAATCCGATAAATCGGCGGCGAATTTACTTGCGATTTCCATATTATTCACTTTTTTTGTATCGTTAGCTTCCTATATTTTCTTTTTTTGGGGGAGTGATTTTATTATTGCTAAATTTAGTCTTCCTATTGAGATAAAACCTTGGTTACTATTTATACCCCTAAGTACTTTTTTTATAGGAACTTATACGTCTATCAACTTTTGGCTTACACGCCAAAAAAAATTCAAAACAATAGCAATTAATAAATTAGCAAGAAGAAGCTCTGAAGGATTTACCCAAATAGGGTTAAAATCGATGACTACAAACGGATTAATATTTGGAAATCTAGTTGGTGATTTTTTTAATTTCTTAATACACATAGTACAATTAGCCAAAACAGACTTTAAATGGAAAGATATTTCATATATAAGGTTAAAAAAAGAATTAAAAGCCTATAAAGACTTTCCAATTTATAGCCTGTTTCCAACCTTTATAAATACAATTAGTTCTAGTTTACCTATCATAATCATTAATGACTTTTTTGGCGATAAAATCACAGGACAATTTGGTCTAAGTAAAACTGTATTGATGATACCATTAGCCTTAATTTCAGTTGCTTTATCACAGGTCTTATTACAAAAAATAGCAGAAAAAAAGAACAAAAAAGAAACAATAGGGAAACTACTCAAAGAAGTATTTTTAGGACTGTCCTTATTATCAATCATAGGATTAATTATTATACAGATTTGGGGTACGGATATTTTTAATATCGCTTTTGGAGAAAAATGGGGAGTGGCAAGTGATATCACAAAAATACTTATTTTTTATTACAGCATTGATTTTGTTATAACTCCTTTATCCATTGTTTTTATACCTCTTCAAAAAATAAAAATAAACAGTGCATGGCAAATAGGTCGATTTATAATAACACTATCACTGTACCTCCTAAAAGACTTTAGCTTATACGAATTTATCTATTATTATATGGCTATAAACATAGCAGCATATCTTATTTACGGAGTTCTAATATATAAAACCGTTACTAAATTTGACAATAGTATAAACTTAAAAACCAACTAATTATTTAATGATGAAAACGCTAAGAAAACATACGTTAATTTACATCTATAGTTTGATGTTTTTATTCTTGGCTAGTGGAGTTATTATTTACAGTAATTTCATCTATGTTCCTT